>JAJPYV010000115.1 GCA_021204735.1 Prevotella sp. | reverse complement strand
CAGTACCTGTCTCCCAAGAACCGTCAACTGTGTTGTGCTTAACGAAGTCAGAAACTTTCAGCAAGTCACCAGCCTGAGCATTGATAGGACGAACAATCTCCTTGATGAATGCAGGAGCATTGTCTTCAACCTTAGCGTCGTCAGCGAGGTTAGCCCATGCAGGGTCAACAGCCAACTGCTTGTACTCATTACCACGGTCAACAGCAGCATAGTTCTTATCAACGATATCCTGGCCCTTGTTACCGTAAGACTTAACGATGAATTTCTTCATCTGCTCAACAGCGAGGTCAACAGGAATAACGCCAGTGATACGGAAGAATGCACTCTGGAGAATAGTATTTGTACGGTTACCCAAACCAATCTCCTGAGCAATCTTAGTAGCGTTGATGTAGTAAACTGTGATATTGTTAGCAGCGAAGTAACGCTTTACCTTATTAGGAATGAAGTTAACGAGTTCCTCACCCTCGAAGATAGTGTTGAGGAGGAATGTACCGTTCTTCTGCAAACCACGAGTGATGTCATACATATTGAGGTATGCCTGAACGTGGCAAGCTACGAAGTTAGGAGTGTTAACCAAATAAGTGCTGCGGATAGGGGTATCACCGAAACGCAAGTGTGAGCAGGTGAAACCACCAGATTTCTTTGAATCGTATGAGAAGTAAGCCTGGCAATACTTGTCAGTGTTGTCACCGATAATCTTTACAGAGTTCTTGTTAGCACCTACAGTACCGTCTGCACCAAGTCCGTAGAACTTAGCCTCGAACATACCCTTGCCACCGAGAGCCATCTCCTCAACCTTCGGCAGAGAAGTGAATGTAACATCATCAACGATACCGATTGTGAAGTGGTTCTTCGGAACATTGAGTTTCAGGTTGTTGAATACAGAGATAATCTGAGCAGGAGTTGTGTCGCCAGAACCAAGACCATAACGGCCACCGACGATCAACGGCTTATTCTCAACATCATAGAATGCACTCTTAACATCAAGATACAAAGGCTCACCCTCTGCACCAGGCTCCTTAGTACGGTCAAGAACAGCAATGCGCTTAACAGTTGCAGGAACAGAAGCAATGAGATGTTTAACTGAGAATGGACGATAGAGGTGAACAGAAATCATACCGACTTTCTCGCCATTAGCGTTGAGATAATCGATAGCCTCACGAGCAGCCTCTGTAGCGGAACCCATAAGGATGATGATATTCTCTGCATCCTGTGCTCCGTAATATGAGAAGAGGTGATACTCACGACCTGTTATCTCGCTAATCTTACCGAGGTAGCTTTCAACTACTTCAGGAACTTTGTCATAATACTCGTTACAAGCCTCACGGTGTGTGAAGAATGTTTCAGGGTTTTCAGCAGTACCACGTGTAAGAGGGCGCTCAGGAGTGAGGGCACGGTCACGGAAACGCTTGATGTCGTCCATGTCAACCAATGGGAGGACATCATCGTTCTCCAGCAACTCAATCTTGTGATACTCATGAGAAGTACGGAAACCATCGAAGAAGTTCACGAAAGGAACGCAAGTCTTGAGGGATGCCAAGTGAGCGACAGCCGTCAAATCCATTACCTCCTGTACGGAACCCTCGCAAAGCATAGCAAAACCAGTTTGGCGGCAAGCCATAACATCCTGGTGGTCACCGAAGATACACAGTGAGTGTGAAGCCAAAGTACGAGCAGAAACATCGAATACGCATGGCAACAGTTCACCAGCAATCTTGTACATGTTAGGAATCATAAGCAGCAATCCTTGGGAAGCTGTGAACGTTGTAGTCAACGCACCTGCTTGAAGAGAGCCGTGAACGGCACCAGCAGCACCACCTTCAGATTGCATTTCCTGAACAGAGACTGTTTGTCCGAAAAGGTTCTTACGACCTTTTGCAGCCCATTCATCTACGTGTTCCGCCATAGGGGATGACGGAGTGATAGGATAAATCGCAGCTACTTCAGAGAACATATAGCTCACGTGTGCAGCAGCCTCATTACCATCACAAGTAATAAACTTTTTTTCTTTTGCCATTTTTAATAAAATATTAAATGTTAGTGTATCTGATATTTGTTATTAAAGAAATTTTGTTTTTCAAGTAGTGTTTTCGTATTTTTCAGTATAGAAATCCTAAGAGCCATAATGGGATTTTGTTGTCCCTGCCTATTTCGGTATTATAACGCACATAAATAGTGTCTGTACTCATTCTTATTTTAGTGTTATGCGCATCGCAAACCCTGAATTTCTGTTTTTCATCAACAAGGAAGAAATTGTCCTTTCCGCTTTGGTTCACCTTATGGTCTTTCCAAAGAGCGTTGACGAAGAATGTTTCCATCACATCCTGAGTTTTTACCGCTATCGGGTAAATTGCGTAGATAAGATTTGAGTTGTGCAACATCACTTTGGTAGGCTTCTTAGGAAATTCCTCACCAATAGGGTAGATGATATTAATCAAACGAGCTTCCGCAAGATATTTTATATAGTTCATCACTGTTGCCCTACTTGTCTCAATATCCTTAGCCAACTGACTTACATTAGGAGCCTTCGGTCCATCTACAGCAAGTTGGTAGAACAGTTTTTTTATTTTAGTAAGATATTTCAACTCGATTTGCTTAATGAGCAGAATATCCACTTCAGTCATCATGTTCATTGTCTTAAGCAGGTTCTCAGAGAAATTGCGGTGCTCAAGGAAGAAAGGATAAAAACCGTGATGGAGGTAATCTTGAAAATATTTCAATGGTGAAGTTTCAGGAAGAATTTTCCTTATTATGCGCTCATGGTCGTGCAAAATCTCATCCAATGTATAAGACTGGAAATTTTTTCCTGTAATAAGGTTCAGATATTCCCTGAAAGAAAAACCGCGCAGGTTATAGCTTTTCACGATACCATTCAATTCTGGATTTTCTTCCTTCAAGCGCATTACGCTACTTCCTGTGAAAACGATTTTCAGTCCTGGGTATCTATCGTAACAAAGGCGCAACTCTCTGCTCCAATTCGGCTCTTTGAAAACCTGATCAATGAGCAAAACCTTTCCGCCGTTTTTGTAAAACTCGCCTGCAAAGTCAGCTATTCCACGTCCTTGGAAATAGAAATTGTTCATATTGACATAAAGGCAACGGCGGTCGGTTGGAGCGAAATTGTCTTTTGCGTACTGAAGAAGGAAAGTTGTTTTCCCCACGCCACGTGTTCCCTTGACACCAATC
>JAJPYV010000400.1 GCA_021204735.1 Prevotella sp. | reverse complement strand
ATATTGGAGGATGATAATCATTTGAATTCTTATCTTTATGCATACGGTAAAATGCATAGAGAGAAATTATTTGAGGCTTTTAGTCAGATTAAGAAAAATATAGAAGAAATTGCTGCAACAGATTTTGAACTTTATGACTGGGGCTGTGGTCAGGGAACTGCTACAATTTGTCTGCTTGATTATCTTAAAGAAAACAATCTTTGTCCAAAAATTAGAAGAATTACTTTAATAGACCCTTCGACAGTTGCTGTTAATAGGGCAGAAACAGTTATTAAATGTTATGATTTTATTAAGGATGTAGAGATTAGAAAAGTTTGTTACTTATTTGACGATTTAAACGAGCCGAATATTTCTGGCAAATACCCTAAAAAGTTGCATCTTTTCAGTAACATATTGGATGTTGTTTCTTTTGATTTACCTAATTTTATAAACCTTTTTCAACAGACAATAACGAACGACAATCTATTTATTTGTGTTGGTCCATATTACTCCAATAATGAAAGAGTAGATGAATTCATTGCAGCCATAAGTCCTGATGTTGTGTATGCGACTATGGATAAAAACAAAGGATGTTGGAAAGGTGATTGGACTATATCTTTAAGAATATTCCATAAAGAATTTAAAATTAAAGAAAGTGCGGATAACATTCGCCAGCGTATTGATGAGGCAAAGAAGTCTCAACAATTTTATGCAGGTTACATTTTGGATGAAGTGTCCGATGTGTTGAAAAAATCAATGAAAGCCAATGATGCCGATATTTTATTTAGAAGTCTATCTTCTTTTGACGTAACGTCTAATAAAACTTTTAGGCATCCAGATGAAATTGATTCAAAATGGGCTGTTGTGAACAATATATTAACCAGAGGTATTCCGACAATAGCTCCTATTTCAATTCAAGAAATATTTTCAAAATCTTTTGGAACATCAAAAAGTCTTGAAATAGATAGTCCATCCATTCATTACTCGCCAAAGAGAGAATTGGACTTTTTGTCATTATATGCTGCATTGCATATTATTGAACCACGCTTTGAGATAAAAAACTATAAAGAAGATTTGTTGGGAAGTGGTTTTGAAAAATCTTTCATCAAAAGAACGCTTTGGGATTCTCCTAATAAATATCTTATACAATTGTTGGAGCCACAAAGACAATTATCAACGATTGTTAGTTTGCCAAACCAAAAATTCACAAAAGATCAGCGTGTTGATTTCGCCTTAGAATTACCGACCAATAAAGATGGTGGAAATCCGACAGGTTTTGTTGTGGAAATTGATGGTGCATCTTATCACTCAAATATTTTTGCCCGTCATAAAGATGAACGCAGGGATTTATTTACAGCAAACAATAACTGGAATACTTGTAGATTAACTGAAAACAAAGATGCTGCATTTGTTAATAATTGGATTAATGAAAATACTTGTGTTGAATATTTGAGATTGGTTAAGGAGAATTATGGAAAAAAGATTAGTGGGGAGTGGTCTGAATATTTGCAAATAGTGCTTTCTCCTCTTGCAATAGCAAGAGTTGAAAAAGTTATTATAGAGGCAGTTATAACCGGTAATCTTGATATAACAAAAAAATATAATATTGCAGTAATAGAACGTGATGTTCCATGCGCAGCAATGGCAGTGAATAATTTGTTTGATTGTTACGAACACTTATGCTATTTAGCTGGAACAGCCATAAAACGTCCAGAAATATCCTTACAAGTGCAAAGTACTAAGGAATTTATATCATCTCCTCTTCATAGAGGATATAATGTTTGCGAGAAATTGCCAAATATTAAATATGACATTTGTATAGATATATCAATGCTTTTGCGAGATAATATTGATACAATGGGTATAAATGTTGATGCGGAGACTTATTATATTGTCAGGTCTTCACATTATAAAAAACAAGAGAGAACAATTTACACTTCAAAAAATATAGAATATAAACCACTTGTGCGGAAAGATACAAGTGGAAAATATATAGATATTGAAGAACAAAAGGAGGTTCTGACGTACTTTTTACAAAATATTTTCAGGAAACGGGCATTGCGCAATGGTCAGTTGCCAATACTTAGTAGGACACTTTCAAACAAGACAACAATAGGACTTTTGCCGACTGGCGGTGGCAAATCTCTTACTTATCAATTGTCATCAATGTTGCAGCCAGGTGTTACCATTGTGGTTGACCCATTGATTTCTTTAATGGTTGACCAATATCGTGGCCTTAGAGATATTCGTATTGATGCAAGTGCATATTTAAATAGCACTATGGACGCAACAGAGAAAAACCGTAATCTTGTACAGATGCAAAATGGCGAAGTTATCTTTATGCTACTTTCACCTGAAAGATTTATGATGAGGAATTTTAGGGATAGTTTGCTAACAATGTCCCGTAGGAACCATGTGTATTTTTCTTATGGAGTTATTGACGAAGTGCATTGTGTATCAGAGTGGGGACATGACTTTCGACCGTCATATTTACATCTTGGGCGTAATATGATTAATTTTATGGAGACGAAGTTGCATAGTGAAGATGATAAAAACGATGTTCCCGATAACTATAAATACAAAGTTTCAATTATTGGTTTAACAGCAACAGCATCTTTTGATGTTTTGGCTGACGTTGAAAGAGAATTGACGTTAGGTGGTGATCTGAAATTAGATAGTGAGGTAATTATTCGTCCTGAAGATGATGAACGTCCAGAATTGACATACAAAATCATTGAGGTAAAGGCAAACTTTTCCATTTTATATGATGAGAGCCATCCATATATATTGAATATAGATAATGATAGACCTATTAAAAAGATTGTTTCTCAATAAAGAAATACTGTCTTAAACAACTTATAGAAGAAATTCCATCAGATATTGAAAAGCGAAATATAGAAAACACACCATGTGAAATTACAGGTTTTTCAAAAGAGGATTTTTTTAAGGATGAGGGCGGACAATATAAAAATGCAGGCATAGTATTTTGTCCGCATGCAAAAGGAGAATTTGGTGTTAATGATTCTGTTCAAATACAATATAGTATTCAGGGATTTGCATCTTTCTTGAGGAATGAGATGGGCGATAAGTTGGAAGTCGGAACTTTTGTTGGTGGTGACAGACCAACAGGAGACATGAGTTTGTTTAAGCAGAATGACTTAAATATTATGGTGGCAACTAAGGCCTTTGGAATGGGAATAGATAAACCGAATGTGCGTTATAC
>JAJPYV010000273.1 GCA_021204735.1 Prevotella sp. | reverse complement strand
TAAAGTGCTTGAAATCATGGGTTATTTCGCCCTCGTAAGATACCAGAACATGCGGCTTGGAGTGATTAACGGCAACACTTCAGAGGAAATGCGATTGGACGATTGCAGGGCTGCTTCTCTGTTGCCTGGCAATCTGCTGTGTGTAACCAACAGGCGCAAGGAAACGTTATATGTTGATTTGCTTAACAATCAGTGGTACAGCGAGTGTCCGAAAGTGGTCTCGTTCGGTGGCATCGAACTGCTGCACGTTGCCGACCGTTTTTACAGTCGCACGAAAATCCCCTATTCTGGCAACATAGGAATGACCGAAAGGTCTATCATCCGCAAGGATTTCTATCTTGAATTACACGAATATGGCGTACCGCCAGCATGTGAAGTGAACGGCAGCATGCCGCTTCACCACTCTGTGCGTTGCATCATCGAGGGAGACAATTCATGCGTGTACAATTTGTGTGAAATTCTCCCCGACAGAAGTATTGTGGTACGTGATAATTCAGGAGAATTTCACAAATTTCTATGAGGCTTCAACACATTTCCACTCGCTGATAGTACGTTTCTTTGACGAGAAACTTACACCGATTTTGTATAGTTTGCGCTCATCTTCAGCAAACGGCAATAGATATTCTTTGGAGTCTATCTGTGCAAGTGCCTTTTCAGCAGGGACATCAACTTTCAATTCCATGACATAAATGTAGTCTTTCGTATGCAGAACAATATCAATGCGCCCGAATGATGTCTTACGCTCCACATCTACATAGAAACCCATTAAACGGAATATCAGAAACATCGTGTTCTGAAAATAGATTTCCAATTCTCCCGCCAAGTCATAGCTGCTGCCATCAAGAAACGTTTTCAAACTTGACAGGAAACTTTCCGGGCGGCCTTCCATAACGTCATCTACGAAACGTGCTATGTATGGCGTGCTGATTGACTCATCACCACTTGTGTATAATGGTAGTAACGACTGCATAAAGCCCTCCTCAACCTCACGGTTAGGGAATCCAAGCTGGTAAAGTCTGAAACGCTCATCATAGTCTTTTATGGTAAGATAACCACTTTGGTACAACAGAGGAATTGGAGAGGACTTCAAAGAATCCACCTCACTGAGAGTCTTTGCCGGAATTTTGTCGAGCTGCAAATTCTGCAGGTCATAGTCTTTGTTTCTTAACATCTGTACGAGGAATGTCGGCGTTCCCGTCTGATACCAATAACTATCAATATTACCGTCTTGTAAGGCGTTCAGCAAACTGAAAGGATTGTACATTCCTACTGTTTTTGGTGTGAAATGATAACCATCGTATGTTTCTTTCAGTTTGTCACAAGCCTCATTGTATGTAATTGAGTTCGCCTCGGCAAGTTCCTTTATGGAATCCTCAAAATAAGTATGCAATTCCTTCTCTGATATGCCGCAGATGTCGGCATAACGCTTGTTAAAAGTAATGTCTTTTAAGTTGTTCAGGTCGCTGAATATACTCAGACGGCTGAATTTCGACACACCTGTAAGGAATGCAAAACGGATGTACTGATCTTGAGTCTTTAATACAGAATATATCGACTTTAATGTGCCACGATAATCCTCCTGCAATTCCTCATCTTCTATTGCCGATAAAATGGGCTTGTCATATTCGTCAACCAATATCACTACTTGCTTCCCTGTCTTCTCGTATGCACGCTTCACGATTCTTTTGAAACGCAACTCAAGATCTTTCTTCTCATCCGTTGAGCCATAAATCTCCTCCCAATCATCAAAGATATCGCTCAATACATTATACAGGCTTTCCTTACTTTTATATTTCCCTGTGTTCAGGTCTAAGTGCAATACTGGATATTGTTTCCATTCTTGCTCCAACTTCTCTATCGCAAGACCTTTAAATAGTTCTTTCTCTCCCTCAAAATATGCTTTCATCGTTGAAATCAACAATGATTTTCCAAAACGGCGTGGACGGGAAAGAAAATAGTATTTCCCCATCGATATAAGTTCATACATCTTCGCTGTCTTGTCAACGTAAACGTAACCTTCTGTTATCACAGACTTGAATGTCTGTATTCCTATTGGAAATTTCATTGGAATTAAAAATTTTTCGGTTAAGCAAGAGTAGAGTCAAACTTGCTTGAAAGGTTGCCGGTTAGGGCATTTATCATCTTCTTTCTGAATTTTTGTCAAAAGTACAAATAATTTTCAACAATCGAAATTATTTCTTATTTTTTCTTTTCCTTATTCTTTTGCACCTCCAACCACAACTCATCCGCAAGATATCCATCGCTGCGACAGTGCATATCTGCAATACGTTCCTCAACTAATTGTGCTGTTATGGAGCTATAATAAGTATCCATGGCTTCTTCAAGAGATACATTATAACGCTCTGCGTATTTCTTAATTATACGCGATATTTTCATATCAAGGATAATCTGTCGTGACTCAGGAGATGCTTTCATAGCTGAATACATTCTTTAAATTTGAGGCATTTTTTAATCATCGATTCTGTTCGAATACATTACAACACCCCTTTCCTTTTCATCATATCAGTGATATCGTCCAATATGTAACTCCTGCTGAATGTATGAAGAACATCATAGCACGGTACAATGTAGTCATTAATCAAATTAGCTTCTTTCAGACGTGCGAACACATCTGAACGGGATATTTTCAGACTAAGCGACAAAGCGCCTATACAAAATGTTACAAAATCTAATATATCCTTACTCATTTCTGATAACTATATTGTCTAAACTTTATGATGAATGCAAATATATGAATAATTTCCCTAACACACAATTTTAAAGCAGATTTTTCAGTACCGCTTCAATACCGAATGTACACTGCATAATCAACCTCATTGATATTCTGAAAATCTTTCCAATATTCTGCTTGCATATATGTTTCTTTACATCCTGTCGGGACTTTGAGTACACAATTTTCCATATCAACATCTTCAAATGTCAGGAATGTTGCTGTTGGGGGTGTCGGATTTTTCACATTTATTTCCTTCAAACTTTCACAACCGCCAAATATCATACTGCCTATTGATGTTACACTGCTCCCAAACGTAACAGAACTAAGAGCCGAACAATATTCGAATGCATTGTCTCCTATTGATGTGATACCATCGGGGATGATAAGGGATGTCAGACCTTCACAATTGGCAAACAGGCGGTCGTCTATAATTGTAACTTCTGATGGTATGGCAAAGGATGTCAAACCTATACAGT
>JAJPYV010000277.1 GCA_021204735.1 Prevotella sp. | reverse complement strand
CTGTATTTTTAAATGCAATCAAGTGTCGCTCAATTGGCCAAACTTCCATCATTGTCTGTGTTCTTCCTTCAGCCATAGTAACCTCAACAAGAATACCATTTGTCTGTTCAAAACATTCAATATCACCTTTGTTTCCACCAGCAGTTGAAGTCGGCAAACCTTCATCATCACAACTGTAATTAGGTATGACAATTACCTTTGGCAATTTTGACTTAATGGCAACAGCAGTTAGAAATTCCAATCTTGCAGGTTGAGGTAAGAATCTAAGGATATCGTCTTTTGACGGCATGCGCTTACTGAGATTTAACAGTTCTTTCTCAATGGCATTCCAATCATATATAGAAGTCCATTTCTCCAATTTTTTGGCAGCATCAGTTTTTGATATTGTGACAGCGGTTATATCAAACAAATTGCTGTCGATTTTTGACATATACTCGAAATACTCACGTTCATCGGTATATTTCTGATATTTAGCATAATGAGTAAGAATATAGTCTACTTTTTCGTCCTCATTATGGTTTATATCAATGAAACGTCCACCGCCTCGGAAAGATATAAGACCTGTCATTCTCATTTTCCTGATAAAGTCATCAGGATATTCCGAAATGATACTTTTTAACTTGAACATTTTAAAACCGCCAAGAATTTCGTTAATGCAAATATCTTGAATCACTTCAGAAGAAGGTGCATATTTATAATCTCTTCTCAATTTTTTTATTCTTTCATACAATGCATTTGCATCATTGTCTTTCCAGAAAATAAGAAGTGGCAATTCCTTGTAAGAAACACCGCAGTTGTTGTACTCCTTGTCAGCATTCAGAAGTCTTATAACTTGCAATAACAAAACCAATGGTATGTTGTCGTTAAGTTCCCGTATGAAAGGGTTACATCTCTGTTGTCTTGACAGTGCTTGCAAAAAAGCCTTTTGTTCATATTCAGGATGCACAACCTCTCTTGAGATAATATCATTGACAATATCGATTTTCACGCTTTCAGCAAGTTTGTTGCCAGTTTCAGAAAAATGAATCGGTTCATTCATATTGTAATAGACAAATCCCAATGTTTTCATCAACAAGAACTGGGTGTTGAATCTTGTTTGCCAACCACGCTCAAATCCAGCATCTTTATGCCCTTGTATTTGGGGATTTTCAAGAGGATCGTTAAGGTCATATATTTCTTTTGTCTCCTCATCGGTGAGAGCAACTTCCCCAAATTCTCCTCTTCTTGTATTTGCCCATTTCACTTGAACGGATTTCGGTAATAAAACCGGGCGGTAAAGTCCGATTTTGAAAGTTTCTCGTTCAAATTCCTCTATTGTCTTGTCAGTCAATATTTGGTTGTCAAATTTCTTCAAGATATGCATGAAATCCTTGTAACGCTCAGGATTTCTAACGGTTGTTGTATAAAGTAATGGCTTATATTCAGGAGCTTTCTTTTTCAGCTTTCTAACGCCTTTTACTTTATTTTTATTTTGTTTCTTGTCAGCCATATCTGTCAATAATTTGTTATAAGTACTTCGTTGAATTGCTTTATCGTATTGTCATGGTAACTAATGTAATTGCTTTTTATTGGATAGCAGTTATATTTTTCAGCCCAAGACAGGAATGTCTTGTTAGTTTTACCTTTGTAATGTGTAACATTCGAAATTGCGAATTTGACATTCTTATCGTTCAGTCTGTCAAGGCATAAGAGCAAGTCTTCTTCTGTGTCATTATTCCAAAACTTGTTGTACTCGCTGAAAGTTATCAAATATGGAGGATCAAGATATACGAAATCGTTTTCTTGCCAACTAATCTCGTTCAGGAATGCACGGAAATCCTCATTGCACCATTTAGGATGTTTTATTTTTACAAGCTCAAAATATTTTGTCAAAGCATCGTAAACGTTTTTGTTGAAGTCTACATTGCCTACTGGTAGATTGTAATTGTTGTTCCCGTTGAAACGTAACATTCTGTTGAATCCATATATGAGTAATATATATAGGATAGAGAAATCGCTCCTGTCAGATTGGTTGTAGTCTGTTCTTAATTTTATGAAAGCGTCTTTATTGAATTTGGCGAAATAGGTCTTGGGATATTGCTTTTTCAACTCATCAGGAACAATGTCTTTGTGATAAGAGCATGAGAGACCGTATTCATCAATAATGTTGAATATGTTATCAAAAAAAACCTCAGACTTTCCCGATTGGTCACACAGATATTTATGTAGCGCAATGACATAGCTGTCAATATCATTGAGGATAAATTCTTTTGCTCCAACGTTCAAGAATACCGAGCCACCACCCACAAAAGGTTCGACAAACTTTTCTATTGTTGTAGGAAAGTGTGTCTTTATCTCTTTTATCAGTTTGTATTTATCCCCAACGTAAAAGAGAGGTGAGCGATTTATTCCGTTTGTTTTCATCAATTTTAGTGACAAATAAAAATTCTTTGTGGTCTTCAAAGCAAGTTTTACCTGCATTGAAGAACTGGTGCTGATGCTCGTAGATAGTTGTAGTTCCGCAACTGTCAAGAATTTGCTTTATCTGACTTAGACGTATCTTGTTTTTTGAGGATTTACTCTTCGAGTTATATGTGTTATTGTATGAAACGACTATCATTTTGGCATCAAGAGAATATATCAAATCCTCAAAGGCTTTCACCGCTCTCGAAGTGCAATAAAGACTCATGTTCTCAGGTTTAGGTTTTAACGCCACACCATAAAGTTTTGGCTTATCCCATTTGACAAGAGTTTCATAAACATGATAGAATCGGCAATATTGCCGTGAGTTGTATGGAGGATCTAAATAAACCACATCAGCCTTAACAGTTTTAGCCAACTTGTTGGCATCTTCCTGGTGTATTTCAACATTGTCAAGAGAACGGGCGTTGACTAATCTAAGGAAAAATTCCTGTGGCTTTATTATCTTCTTTATGTAAGCATCAAAGTGCCCGACAGTGTTTGCCAATCTGTCTATGCAATAAATCAGTGAAGAAAGCAATATGTCATATTCTTTTTCAGTTAAGAAAGGTTTTTTGTTTTCTATGTCCTGTCTGACATAACCAATCATTTTAGCGATATCATTTGAAAAATACTTTCCCCCATAGTTGATGGAAAACCAGTTTTCCTCCACATCATTAGGATTAACGGCATTGTATTCATCCAAAATGGAACATAGTTTATCCTTATTCCATTCACCTTTACCAAAGAAAGCACCATAAATGATGTTGTTTGAAA
>JAJPYV010000335.1 GCA_021204735.1 Prevotella sp. | reverse complement strand
CACGTCCCCAACGGGGGTCACGGAAAATGTTTATGTTTGGTGTCCAGAATGAAAGTCCTTGATATCTTCCCAATTTGCCAATCTTGCGCTGTGCAGTGTTTTTGGCACGCGCCTCATCACTTATTGCAGAGTAAATCTTTTCCAAAAGGATATCATCAAATGATGCCGCCATACCGATGCATGAGGGGAAAACAGTGCAGAAACCATTTCGCCCTACGCCATGCAGAGCCTCGCTCCACCAGATAAACTGCGGAACACCGAGCCTATCGATAGGTTTTGAGATGTCCATCATTATCTGCGCTTTCTCCTCAAGGGTGAGACGAGAACAGAGATCGGCGGCACGCTCCTCAGCAGAAAGGGAAGGGTTTAAAAATAAAGCCCCCTCCAACTCCCCCCTTTGGGGGAGAGTCTGGGCAGTTGCAGCCCCCCTAAGTCCCCCCATTAGGGGGGATAAAGTTGCGAAGATGAATATTAATAATAATTTTTTGTGGTTATTTCTCATATCAGTATATTCATTTTTTAGAATGGATATTTTTTATGGGTTTTACAACGTTTTTGTCATTCTTAGACGTGGTTCTCCCCTAATGGGGGGAGTTAGAGGGGGCTTGAATTTATTGGGGCTTCATTTAACCACGAATTTCTTGCCGTTACTGATGTAGATACCTTTTGTGAGGGGAGATTTCACCTGCATGCCCTGCAAGTTGTATATCTTGCCATCGTTAGGGTTGCTTGTGGTGATTTCTTTAATACTGGCACTAAAGATGTCGGTTCCGCTCATCATTACACCACCTTCCACCTCTTTTTCCATGATATCAGCCACAATAGAATTCATGTAGTTTTCGAGATTAGTGTAACCGTCATCACCCTTAACGCTGCCATCGGACGCATCGTTCTTGTCAAGTCCGTTGGCATCCTCCCAGTCATCAGGCATTCCGTCACCATCCGTATCGAGCGGAGCTTCTTCCGAAGCGAGTTCAGGCCATGCCGACCAGTCATCACCAGCATCAGCAGGCTTGATATCATCCTGTGAATCGATCATTCCAGGAATATTCACTTTTGATCCTGTATAGGTAGCCGCACCATTACGAGTGTCGTTTACGATAAGCTCATCCACCAAGTCACGGTGGAGAGAGCAACCAGCGTATGCGAGAACTTTCTCGTAGGCATCCTCAGCCGTGTGGGTTGTAACAGCCTCATACTCGATAGGAGTGTCAACCTTCATTGTGTCTTTTGTCTCCTGAGTATATGTGTAATCGTTGTCACTGCTACTGGAAGTCTGGTTGTAGACACCGTAAGTCCAGTTGTCATTGGTAACATCATCATATTTAGAGTTCACGTTGCCATCAACATAGAACTTACCCCATACGTGCCACATGGCATCCCAATCATTTGGAGAACTGGAGTCGTGGTTTGTATAAGATGTTGTGCGGACACCGATAGAGGCGATTCTTCTCTGTACTGTTTCGTTTCTCGTCTCAGTGCCTGGTCCCACCTTATAATAATTGTTCACAATGTTCACGTTCATGCCCTCACCACCGTAACAGCCGTTGCCTGCCCAGTTGTATATCACGTTGTTGCGGAGATCCATTTGCTCGCTGGTCTGTGTGCTTGGACGAGGACCAAGTCGCGGTGTTCGGGATGTGTGGTCTGCCAATAGGTTATGATGATATGTCGCCCCTGTGCCGCCCCAGTTGCCACCGTATCCATGTGCGCCTTTTGAGTGGCCGGAGTTTACAAGGCTCTGTGATACAATGCACCACTGTACAGTTTGTTTGCGGTTGCCATAAACCGACAGGCACTCGTCGATACTCCAGCTTACGGAACAGTGGTCAATCATTATGTTCGCCTTGTCCATGCCACCAAGACCGTCACCCTCGTGGTATGCCACGTACTTGTTGCCGAGACGGAAGCGCATGAAACGGATTATGACGTTGCTTGCTGAGATTGTAAATGGATAGTCAGCTATGCATATACCATCACCAGGAGCTGTCTGTCCAGCAATGGTTACTGCACCAGCAGAGAGTTTAAGTTCTGATTGGAGGTGGATAGTACCGGAAACGTCAAAAACGATAGTACGTGCGCCACTCTTACCTATGGCGTAACGGAATGAACCTGGGTCAGATGCATCATCCTCAAGAGTGGTTACGTGATATACAGTGCCGCCACGACCACCAGTGACATATCTGCCGAAGCCCTCTGCTCCTGGGAATGCCAATGTCTCTGTTGTCTGAGCGTTTGCGCTACTTGACAAAAACGTCATTGCAATTAGCAGGATAGTTTGTAATAAACGATTTCCTTTGAACATGATTTTTAATGTTTGAAAGGTAAAAATTTTAATGCTACTTTATTTTAATCATGCAAAGATAAAATTTTTTCTTTAAATAGAATATTTTATTTTGGTTTTATGTTTAAAGTAAAACAAGTAAATGGAATATAACCCAATATCCCGTAAAAATATTGGTAGTATGGACAATGTGTATAAATAAGTTAGAGGGAACTAATTTTATACTCGCTGATACGCCTTGTTTTTGAAGAGAAACTTACACCGATTTTATACAGTTTTCTTCCGTCTGCTGCAAAAGGCAAATCATATTCTTTGGAATCTATCTGGGCGAGAGCCTTTTCTGCTGGGGCATCAACCTTTAGCTCCATTACATAAATATAGTCTTTCGTTTTCACAACCAAATCTATCCGCCCATCAGATGTCATGTACTCCACATCCACGTGGAAACCCATCAACCTGAATATCAGATACATCGTGTTCTGGAAATATTTCTCCAACTCCCCGGCTATGGCGTATTTCCCTCCTGCAAGTAACGCTTTCAGACTTGACATGAACCCTTCCGCATTACCGTCTTTAACATAATTGATAAAACGACCTATATATGACGCACTGATGTCTTCATCTCCACTTGTATATAACGGCAACAACGACTGCATGAAACCCTCCTCTACCTCACGGTTTGGAAAGCCAAGCTGGTATAGATTGAGATCCTTGTCATAGCTTTTTATCGTCAGATACCCAGTCTGGTACAATAGGGGGATTGCGGAAGATTTCAGGGAATCCACCTGACTGAGTGATTTCACAGGCACATGGTCTAATTGTAGGCTTCTCAGGTCATAGTCCTTTGTCCTCAACATCTTCACAAGGAATGATGGTGTGCCCGTGCGATACCAGTAATTATCAAAAGTTTTCTTATTCAAAGCATTCAGCAGACT
>JAJPYV010000280.1 GCA_021204735.1 Prevotella sp. | reverse complement strand
ATGTCACCTTGATGCGGAATTTAAAGAGAAAATAGCAATGTTCCTCCTGTGATTTAACTACACCGAACGGATGGGTGTTGTTTCCCTGTGATTGTTTTTGAAAAGTTAATGGAAAATCCGATTCCATATATATTTTATGTTCCCGCTCAGTGTTAAAGATAAAATTACTAAATTCCGGTTCATAAGAATAGACAGGGACCACAGTTATGTTATCCTGTTTTGCTAACTTCTGAACGGTATCCCAGAATACAGTCCATACCGGATTGTCCTCAATATAGAAATTATGGGTACACGTCCACATATACTTTACGTTTTTACCCATAAATCCATAATGTTCCTCATTAAGAACTTCTTTATAATCGTCTTTGACATGTCTGAAAAAATCGGGCATTACAGGCTCAAGGGAGCTGACCACCTTCTTGCCGTCAATCTCTTCATATTCAGCATTGGAGGCCATCTTTTCCAGAGTACGCTTGGCATACTTCATAACTTTTATGGCCTCTTCTTCTGCCTTGACACTAAGTGCATCGACACGTTCGGTTTCTAATTCTTCTGGGGTTTTGGCTGCCGCCTTTAACGCATCCTGAAAATTCATAATATTCTACCTTTCTGGATTTAAATTCATTTTGTATTTTAGACGTTTTTTGTATAAATTGCAATTATTTTCTAGGGCTATACATAAAATGAACATACTTTAGAGTAGGTATGTTCATCGTTCAATTGTATCAATTACCTCAAAATAACCGAGGACATCATAACGAGATTGATACAAAATAATATAGCAATATTCCCCAGAATCCGCTGTTTATCAGCGGTTTTTTAAATTGTGCTGCCCGGGCCGTGCGGCCAGAGTTGGAGGTCGGCTGCTTGGATACTGAGGCCATGCACATACTTTTGAACGATAGTGGAATATCGTTCACATAATTTACTCAGGAATGGTTATCAAACACTTTTAATTTATTAGCTTTTATGCTACTATAACTGTAGCTTTGCTATACTATACATTGACGATGAGGTGGAACAATATGGCAAATAAGAACGCAGCTCTTGTTGTGGCTAAAGCAAATAAGAAAGACGAGTTTTATACTCAGCTTACAGATATAGAAAAAGAGCTGCGTCATTATCGTAAGCATTTTAGCGGAAAGACAGTTTTCTGCAATTGTGATGATCCCTTTGAATCGAATTTTTTTAAATATTTTGTGTTAAATTTCAATCGCCTGGGGTTGAAGAAGCTGATAGCTACCTGCTATGTGTCTTCCTCGATAATGGGAGACCAGTTCAGATATTCCATTGATTCGGATGGGCAATTACGCTTTTCATTTGGTGATAATACCGATAAAGAAGAAACATACAGCAAGCATCCATATAAGGCGATAGTTACAAAAGTTTATGATAAAAGCGGGGACGGTGGAGTTGATATGCTTGATGTTGCCGAACTCTTCAAATCAGGTGAGAATGAATTGACAGAGTTGGAGGGTGATGGTGACTTTCGCAGTGCTGAGTGTTTGAGGTTATTAGATGAGGCAGATATTGTTGTCACAAATCCGCCGTTTTCTTTGTTTAGGGAGTATCTGTCTTCGCTCATGGAGCATAATAAGCAGTTTTTGATTATTGGAAGCCAAAATTGCATTACATATAAAGATGTATTTCTGTTATTAAGGCAGAATAAAATTTGGCTGGGGTATAAGTTTGGTGACATGGCTTTTATGGTGCCAGACTATTATCCACCAAGAGAGACACGATATTGGCAAGATGAGAATGGACAGAAGTGGCGATCCATGGGAAATATTTGCTGGTACACCAATTTAGATATTAAAAAACGTCATGAGGATTTGATTATGGCGAAGAAATATTCTCCGGAAGTATATCTGCATTATGATAATTGTGATGCCATAAACGTAGATAAAGTGATTGATATTCCTTGTGATTATTCTGGTGTTATGGGCGTTCCCATTACATTTTTAGATAAGTATAACCCTGAACAGTTTGAAATCCTTGGTTTGAGTAGGGATATGGATTTGCCAGGAAAAACTGGAATGAGTGCAGAATTTCTTGATAAATATTTTGCACAGGGCGGAACAGGGCAAATGTCTGAGGGTCACCCGGATTTATGTTATTATGATTTTGATGGAAACTGCATTGTTCCATATCGACGGGTTATGATTCGCAATAAGCATCCGGAATAGTTGAGGGGGTTAATCACCATGGAAATAACAGAACTGAAGGTTACCATTGAGGAAATATGCGAAGGATATTTTAACGATGATGAGGAGGGTGTAGTAGGGTATAATGATTTGCTTGATATCCGTCCAAAGTATCAGCGTGAATTTATCTACAAGGATGCTCAGCGGGACGAGGTGATAAGAACTGTATTGAAAGGCCTGCCTCTTAATGTCATGTACTGGTGTAAAATAAAGAAGGAAGATGGCACAGATGGGTATGAGGTTATGGATGGTCAGCAGAGGACAATTTCTGTCTGTGAGTATGTGGACGGTTCATTTTCCGTAGATGACAAATATTTTTACAATTTGCCCTCAGACATAAAGAGGAAGATTCTGGACTATCCACTCTTTGTATATGTGTGTGACGGTACCGAGTCCGAGAAGCTGGACTGGTTCACAATCATCAATATTGCCGGTGAGAAGCTGACGGATCAGGAACTGCGGAATGCGACATTTGCCGGACCATGGGTGTCTGATGCAAAGCGGTATTTTTCTAAAACGAACTGTGCGGCGGGAGTCCTGGCAGGGGATTATCTAAAAGGTGCTTCCATACGCCAGGAATATCTGGAGACGGCTATCTTCTGGGCGGCCAGTGCAGAAGACTTGACCATTGAAAAATATATGGCTATGCATCAGGCTGACCCAAGCGCGGTGCAGCTGTGGAATTATTTCCGTTCCGTCATAGATTGGGTGCAGGCAATATTCCCTAAGACGCGAAAAGAGATGAAAGGCCTGCCCTGGGGCCTTTTTTACAACGGTCATGGCCAGAGAACAGATTTGAATCCGAAACAGTTGGAGACAGAGATTCAGCGTTTAATGGGAGATGAGGATGTTACCAGGAAAGGCGGAATATATGAGTATCTTCTGACTGGGGATGAGAGAAAACTGTCCATTCGTGCTTTTGACCGTCGGGATGCTCTGGCTGCATATGAGAGACAGAATCATAAGTGCGCCATATGTGGAGAAGAGTTTGAATTTGATAAGATGCAGGCCGATCACATAG
>JAJPYV010000077.1 GCA_021204735.1 Prevotella sp. | reverse complement strand
ATGTGCCTCAAAATGAGTTTCAAAAGAACAATATGAATTACATATGATTGCTGTTTCATAAGGGCTTACATAAAGTCTTAATAAAGCATCTGTAAAACGGCATCTTTCGCCTATCCTGACCGTTGCACACCCATTAGACCCTAAACTTTCAATTCGTGTAGAGGCATTTATAACACACCCCTCCTGAATCTGAATATCCGTATTAGTTGTCAAGTCAAAAGAAAGGTTAGAAATCCCATTAACATTGTTCCCAATAGTAATGCTATTCCCTCCCAATCTGAATACAGATCTTTTAATAACTGCACCAGAATGACATTCTATACAGTTACCATAAATATCCTTATATCCTTCATTTGTACATTTATAGTTTTCAAGTATTATAGGCGTATGCCTGAAGAATAGACAATCTTCATCTATTTTAAACCCTTTTGCATATAAAAGCTTTTTAGTATCTTCGTCACAGTCACGATCAAGCACAACAAGATAACATTCTGCAGGGGAAATATCATCAAGATGTCTTGTTTTCTTGCCATCACATATCTCACGGCGTAATGAAACGTTAAAAGAGACCGTTAAATTAAAATAGGCTTTTAATACCCTTTCAAATCTATTTGACCGAATCCATGTTACTATTTTGCGTCCATTATATTTTTCAATAACATGCTTTGCGAGATAATAAACATATCTATCTTCCTTATTTATTGTTATCTTAACGTTATTGTTATCCATTTCACTATCCTCTATTCTAGGATTCTAAATCTATAAGAGAGGAATAGTGCATAGACGATAGTCTATGCACTATAGGGGTACCCCTATAGAAAACATAGGTTTATATTATGATTTCCACTTTATACTTTGCGGAGACCCATATTTGTACAATTGAAAAATTTTAGATTGTTATCATAAAAATGGAGATGTAACAATTCAAGGGCAGAAAACTTCAAAGAAAACCGCATTTTCAGGCTTGTCACTGACAAAATATTTTAGCTTTTCCTCAAATTCTTCTTTAGTATTGGCAGATATATACTCAAAACCAACAGTACAAACCCAACCTTCCGCTTTAGTATTATGTACAGACGTTACTGCTTTAAGATTGTGACTTTTCAGCAAGTCTGTCCCATTATTGTTTACTAAAAGAATTCTGATATTTTTCTTTAAAGGCTTATTCCAAATACTGTTCATGTCGTAGAAGAATGACAAATCGCCCACAAGCAGGAAGCATAACCTGTCATTAACTACAGCGCATTGCCCCATAAATGTTGAAGTGCATCCGTCAATACCATTTGTTCCCATATTGCAGTACACTTCTATTGAGTCATCCATCCGGAACTGTCTGGTATCGTAGAAACTTTGGCCAACCGCCAAATGCAAAATGGAATTGCGCGGAATAGATGGCAAAAATTTGCTTTGTACATAAATAGAACACCATCTATTTATAGCAGGAACCCCATACTGGTCATTAATATTTTTCCAGGCTTCGTAATATGTACCATTATTGGAGATATTACCCGCGTTTTCAGCAAAGAATTCAAAAAAATAATCCTGCGTAGTTTCAAATACAGATGTTAATCTGAAGTACAAGTCCCTTATTTGGCCATCTGGATTCACTAACCAATGTCTTACGCTGTGTGAACCATCTCTAATCTTAAATAAAAGTGGATCATTCAGCAGTCTCCTCCCCCCAACAGATATCAAAATATCTGGTGTCAAATTTTCATTGAATTTAGCTTGAGAAATAGACTGCAACATGTTGTATGGTGCCATGCTGTACTTAACATTGAGATTAGAAATATGATCAGTCAATATAACACAGTTATACTTGGAGGCAAATAACTCTATGTTACGTTTTTGCTTATCATTAGGTGCAACATTTTGACCATATACAATAAGTATTCTCTTGGATTTCTTCAGATCATTAACCCTTAATAGCATATCGGAAGTGCCATTATTAAAAGACACTCTTTGAAGATGCGGATTAATAAATGGTAAAAGAGTCCAGTTCATCTTGGCGCTATCAGCACCAATCGTAATATTATAAACCGGGATGTTGATATGAACCGGGCCAAACCCATTATGGGTTGTCTCTAGAATGCAAGCTGATATGTCTCTCCTCGCTTTATAATCACTCAGCCAGTCATTTGCTTCTGGAAGTGTAATCTCCATTTTGACTACATCAGAATAGATATGCTTTTGAGGGATGGTCTGATCTTCATTCTGATTCAAGAATACACTATATCTGTCGCCAGTAATTACTATCAAAGGGATACCTGTATAATATGCCTCAGTAACCGCAGGAAGATAATTGCTGGCAGCTGTTCCGCTGGTACAAACACAAGCAACAGGTTTCTGCAGTTGTGTAGCAAGCCCCATAGCGTAATAGGCAGCACTTCTCTCATCTGTAACCCGGTGAAGGATGAACGATTCTGTATTGTTTTCAAACATCCTAATCAAGGGTATAGCACGACATCCTGGGGATAACACTACATGCTTAACCCCGTAATCCCGTAATAATGTACAGACAAGCCGTACATTTTTGAAATCACGATTATTCTGGACATTAGGATCAAGTGCCAAATCACTAAAAACATTATATTTACTTGGAATTCGGATTGGCTCAATATTTCTTTTGGTTAATGCCCCCAGTAACCAACTAATAGAAAAATCCCTTCCCCGTTGAATCTCAAGATCAGCTTCGGTCCAATCTACATTAAAATTTACATTATTGTTGCCAAAAATTTCTTGTTCTGTATAATTCTCATAAATTCTTCTTGATTCGAGCTTCAAGATATTCATCAATGAGATAAATCTATCCATACCTCGCTTTTCATTGTAATATACAGAGAAGTGTTTATGAAAAACATAACTCAAACAAGTTCCATGATATGAATCTGTTACAATATATGATGCCTTCTCATATGCCTTAATGAGATTGCTGACACTCAATGGGAAAATAATCTTCAATCCCAAGAAAATTTCATTAAATGTCTTGTGATATGCAAATGCTGCATCAGGACAGCAGACAATATCTAGACCAAGCTTATTGGCAATAGTTTCAACCTGGAATCTCTTCTCTTTTGTTGGATTCAAAATAAAAGCAAACAGGAATTTTTTAGGGAATACATATGTTGAGTCAACAGCTGCTTCAACAAAATCCTGTTTGTCTGTTAAGAAAATAGCATCAAGAACCTGTGTTGCATTGATATCAAAAAGCCTTTTTGCTATACCAACAGCATAGTCTTCACGTACAGACACGGAATCAAAACGCTTAATAAGTGGCTTGACTCTGTCAGTAAATGCTTTAGGTGGATTATAATTTTGGGGGCCCAAGGAAGAAGAATAAGATATTTTTGTTTTATTATAATCTACAAAATTAAGAAAACAATCCTCTTTAACAAATGGAATGTAATAATTCCAAACTTGATCCCCGCCAATGATAAATCTGTCGCATATGTCATTAAAACGAGCCAAATCTTTAGCGTTAACCTGGGGAGAGCACACTAAATTATTATGCGCAAATGACATGGCAATAGTATTATCAGGAATAGAATATCTCCCAGGAAGTCCGTTAGCCTCCTGAATCATAAGGACAGAAAACCCTTTGCTGGAAAGCACCTTGCTGAGTGCAAAATATGTCAAAGCACCGCCAAAGTTTTCATGCCCCCACCAGCCATATATGCCTACATCGTAATGAGAATCCCAACTAAACTTATCGGGCAAAACAACCTCCTTAAATTTAAATTAGATTACTCCTCGAAAACATAAACAATGGGTTAATATTGATACGCAAAAACCTCCATTAAAATATATTCTCAAAAAGTTTAATCCGGATTATTCAATTGTATCCCTCACAAACTATACCTCTCTCAGGAATTGACGGCTTATGTCAATAAAAACAGCAGGAGTACTAAACATTGCGTAGTCTCCGCCGTTAATCTTAGCCAATTCATTTGCCTTTATAAGCAAGGAAAAAAAATCATATATCCTCTTTTAGGATTGTCTACTGATGTGGGATGAATATAAAAACCAAATACAATTCTCCGGATTCAACAGGGCAGTAACTCTTTCAACTATCAGTAGCAGTTTATAGTCATTTGCCGCCTGCAAAAGACATACAAATGCTATTAGAATAAGTCAATCGTGCAAATACCTGAATTCTTCTCTGATGTTATTGCTTATGGA
Source organism: Prevotella sp. (assembly GCA_021204735.1). Lineage (GTDB taxonomy): Bacteria > Bacteroidota > Bacteroidia > Bacteroidales > Bacteroidaceae > Prevotella. The sequence goes on along the minus strand of JAJPYV010000077.1, from coordinate 12,003 downwards.
TAATCCGTCGTCTTCTTTTTGGTTTATACCCCCCCCCATATATACCCCTTCAAGGAATTGATGGCGTCTATCTACAAAAACGGAAAGGGAACGAATCACCGCTTTATCTTCCCCGTTTAATTTAGCCAATTCATTTGCCTTAATGAGTAAAGCTAATATCTCAGTATGAAAATCTTCCTGGGGATTGTCTGCCGATGAGGGCTCAATATTAAAACCATAGGCTGCATCCGTTATTAGACGGATGTAATTCTCTGAATTTAAACAATCTGATACTTTCTCTGCCAAAAGCGGCAAATTATTGTCTATGGCAGCTTGAAGCAGCCACACAAACGCTCTCAATACCAGTTTTGCTTCGCTGGCATATATACTGTTTCTTCTTAGTGTTTTGCCATGGAACATAAATTTAGGTATAAAACAACAGTAATTGCTGACAAGACAGTATTGAGTGAAAAAAACACTGCCAATAAGGAGAGAATAGTCTTTGAACAGTATACCATCAGAGCGGATTTTGTCAACACGGTAAAGAAATTGCCTGTAATTAGCATTCTGGCAAAATTTAATATACTTTATGCCGGCCAGCCCCTCGCTGTATCCAACCAGATCAACAATGTCATCTCTAAATGCATCGACAGCATTATTCAGCCAGTTTGCATCCTGAATATAATCATACGGGCTTAAAAAACAAATATATTTACCCTTGGCCGTAAGTATAGCATCGTTATACTTTTCACTTATAGGCTGCCAGTCCCCGAGCCTTAAACAGATACGGGAATCCATTGCAAGTCTCTCAAATATAATTCCCTTTGTTTTGTCTCCGCTGCTGTTTTCATACAACAGAATTTCAATGCGCTTCTCGCTTTGAGCAAGAATCGAATCAATAAAGTCACCCATATAATCGCTGCATTTTTCAAAAGCAGCGACAACTGTAACAACTGGCTGCTCCGCTGTCTGAGTACTCAAGGAATATATATATTCAAAATGATTTCTTGTATCCCATGAGTAATCCTTAATATAATTGTAGTATCCGGCATTCACCAGAAGCTTGCATAGCTCTTTTGCAATTTCAATTCTGTCCGTTGCGTTGACACGGATAAGATCCCAATATATAAAATTGACACACCAGTCAAACAAACGAACAGTTATGCTGGAATCCACAGCAAGAGTCTTCCAGCTTGACAGGATGCTTTCAATCATATGGATATGTTTTTTTAAGCGTAGACCATAGTCATGATATTGAGGCTCATTCATTAAAGAAGACGGCCGGCTATATCTGTAATAATAAAGCTTGTCCGGGATAAATGTCACATTTCGAGCAACAGGAAAAATCTTGAACTGAAACGCCTGGTCTTCACCTACAATAACGCTTTCATCCAGCCTGAATTTATATTTATCAATAAGGGACTTGCTAATAAGATCTCTCCAAAGGAACGGCTTTGCAGATTTCTCATTGAATAATGCCTCGGCCCCATCTCCATTGCTATATACTTTATCACGTGTAGTTAACGTGTCCTTGAGCCATGCAGGAGCAGATCCTTCGTCCGGGAACAGATGCGCGCCGCAGACAACAATATCTGCCTTGTTAATACATGCGGCTTTATACATCCGGCTGTACATGTCTGCATCCACATAATCATCCCCGTCAACAAATCCAACAAACTTGCCCCTCGCCACATTAAGACCTGCATTGCGTGCAGAAGGAAGTCCTCCGTTAGACTTGTTTACTATAATGACACGGCTGTCCATCTTTGCATATTCCTGCAAAATTTGGGATGATGTGTCCGTGCTTCCGTCATCCACACAGATGATTTCAATATCCTTTAACGTCTGGCCAATCAGACTGTCCAGGCACTGCCTGAGATATTCAGCAACATTATAAACCGGGACCAGTATTGAAACAGAAGGCATTTTGCTCATATCTCATTTCCTCGTAATCTTTCCCCAGACTTTTTTTACTGTTTGTCTGAACCCGTGAGCCTTATAATATTTCATCCCACGTTTTAAAACACCTTGTTTCTTATTAGGATTGCTAGCTGTGGCAGGAGATGGAACACCTACTGGAAAAGAAGCGGCTTTTCTGCCTGCATTCTTCAAACACAGATCATATGACTGTGAATAGAACAAATCATATGCATCATCACTCACGTGCAGGAATGGAATACAGGACGGGAGTTCTGAAGCTATGTTCCACCAGTACACGGAATACAGCCCTTGTATGTTTTTCCAAGGCTCCATTTCATCTTTATAATACAGCAAACAATGGTCCCACACTCCACATCTCTGATCTCCGCGCGGTTTGTCATAGTATATTCTGCCGTCTTTTTCCATATCTGTGACGTTATAGAGCCACCATGGGAAAGTATTCACCTGCCCTGCAGCATATTTCATAAAAACTTCTGATGAGGTCATGCCTGCACAATTGTCTCTCACATCATCCATGAAGCGAAGTCTGCGAAGACGTGCCCCATTAAGGCAAAAAACGTTCCCCTCTATCTCTTTCCCTGTAGTAATGCCATCTGCAGGAAGACCTAGAACAGCATACTCATCATTATTGCATGCCTGATAGAACTTGCCTATATCACCGAAGATAAAGGCTTTTTCATCCATATATATGAATTTTTTGATATTGTCCAAAACTTCTGCGGCAACCAAGGCATAATGTTCAGGGAACTTAAATTCTGAAATTACACTAGAACCGAGCTTTTCTTTTACATTAACAAACTGGATTGTATTTCCGGGATATCGGCTGATAAACTCCTCCAGTTCTCTGCGCTTGGCATCCCCTTTGTGAAGTAAATAAAAGTCTGCATATGTAGTCTTGTCAGCTCGCTTCATTACAGACAACATAGTAACAGCTGTTCGAAAAACGTCTGAGTGGTAAGGCATTACAATAGGAACATGAGTCTCACTTTGAATAAATGTAGCCGAAAGAGCCTTCTGCTTAAAGCCCTTGCGCTTTTGATACTCTATGAAAATACCTGTAAGACGCTCTGATATAAACAGCCTCTTGTCTGTCAAATCAACTTGACTTTCGAACTCAGCCAGGATGTCAAAAAGCCAGGAGCAGTATTCAAAGTACATCTTACGGGGCATAATGAACATGTTGCAGAGATTCACATAAGACATCTTGAGATATGCATCCGCAGTCTCGGTGTACTCAGGATACTTATTTTTCAAAATAGATATTGCCAGTTCAAGATCCTCTATATGATGATTCTCGCTGTAGTGCTTGAATACCTCATCGACATGCCCTATATGCGCAACATAATCGCAGTCATCAAACAAGTGAGCGAGAGTATCTTCATTATAGTTGATACGGCTGTAATAATTTTCGTCTATTCCGCTAACATTCTCGACAACATCATAAGAAGGTCTGAATATAAAATGACGGCGATAGTGCATTAACCCTATATAGTCCGGGTTTCCAAGCTTATCATAATTTTTCCACGCCCAATAAACCGCTGTTAATTCATTGTAAGATGAGTTCTTTGCTGATATATTATCCCCGGTATCATCGCCTATCATGTTTTCTTCCAGCCACATGTAATCTGGATTATCTTCCCCCAATCTCTCCCTTGCAAGGCTTCTTCCAACATGAATAGGTGTAAAAACATCATCCTTTAGCAGGACATCCTTCTTATGATAACAAATAAGCAACTTTAAAGTATAGCTCATATTCCCCTCTTTAAACAACTCTTCTTATACCAGCAAAACCTACAACTTTGCTATCATTTACGCCACATAACAAAAGCCTGCGCCTATGCACATTGCCCCCATCTCTATTACCGCGCACAGTAAATCATATAAAAAGCCACTAATTTTTTACTCCTAAAAACCATAGTAAACAACTCTTTAAAAACACATAAATTTTGCATAGTGTTGAAAATTAAAGCAAAAAAAATCATATTAAATCCGCTTTAACGTCATATTACATGGCCATGACACTGCACCCACCAAAATTAAAAATCATTCTATACTCCAGTATATTGCTTGAATTGGGATCTATCAACAATGTGCAAATAAAACGTGTACATTATAATAAATGTATGATCTATTGTCAAGGATGTTATAAATTCAAAACAATATTAAAAGGCAAGCCAGTTCAAAACTGCCTGCCTTTACATTTAACTTGTAAATTGTGTAATAATCTCCACATGGAGACTATAATGATCTTCTAACCGAAGTCACTGTGCGAGGGATCCTGTTGTTTATGCAAATTTTCTATATTGTGTAGGTTAACAAATGCTATATTTTCTTATAGAAATCCCTGTATCGGAGTTCCATGTGATTTAAAAAAGCTCGGTTCAGGATTATATCTATCTTTTCCTCACATTCTGAAGGCGGATTTATAACAAAGGCATACATGTTCAAATATCCTTGAATCTCCTCCTGTTTAAATCTTGATTGATTTTGAATCAGTTGAATCAACATTGAGCGGATGCTATTAAACTCCTGTATTAGGGAATCCCCATTCACATCCAATGTACTATTCCCATTCGGAACATATAAGCCACCATTTTCTGACAAAGATTGGACAAGTTGAGAATGATATGCCTCTCCATTGTAAATTAGAAGAGTTCCCGGAGCAATATGACTGCAGAATGTATTGAATGCTGTTTGTGTGATTGAATCATCAATCCTATCATAAAACAGCAATATGTTTGTCCCATCTGCAGCAATTACAATACAATATTGATGCCGTAATTTCCCTTGCTTCTTTTTGCGAACTGAACTGCCAACTTCCGCATCGGCGTATATTGGCTTGAATTCATTTTCTGATATAAAAAATTCATCCAGCTGAACAGTACCAGATAACACAATGTCATCTTGTATGCCATCCAGAATAAGGAACAGTTTTTCAAGCCAGTATCGGGATGTTGTTATCGCATTCCTGCTGTTCAGGAATTCAGTACATGTATTGATGTTGCTGAACATGCTGAACATGCTGCGACAAAAATCCATCCATTCTCTTATAGAAATCTTGTGGTTTTCAAAAATTGTACCTGTTACCGGCGTAAAGGTCTTGCCGCAATCTTTGCATAGAAATCTGTTTACACCGTTCCTGGTTTTCCCAAACCTTACAAATCTTAAGCTTCCGCAGTTTGGACAGACATTAGGATTATGTGCATTAATCAAATCAGCTTCATTAACATTACAAAGCCCTGAATGCTGCTGGCCAGGTTGTACCTCTTGAGATGTGTTTATATAAACTAGGGATTCAGTCATGTTTTGAAAATATCCACATGCATTTACGAATTCTTGTCTAGCGAACCTACCCTAATAGTGGCTTATTTTTGAAGATCACAACACTATACTTCTTGATTGACTTCCAATGCGACAATAAAAGAAGGAATACAAGCCCTTATCAACACTGTGCAAAATAGAAAAGTTTCTGACTGTCTTCATTTCAAACAATTGAGCTCAAATGTATCAAATCACTTTTTTGCAAAATACAAACAGAAAACTATACATACTCGGACTATGTAGTCTGTGCACTATTAAGGTCACTATTGGTAAAAACCGGTATTTATTATTGTGGTTTTATAGCTGTAATATCGAATTTTTAAAGGGTATATAGCATAAATTTAAATATACTTCTTATACCTTATTACTACTGATTTCATCTATAAGCTTATATAGCCTATCCTTTGCTAAATCATAAACAATACCATCTTGGCTGATGTCAGTCAGATCTAAAATATTAGACTCCGGCATAAGATGTGTGACTATTTTAAACATAGAATCATACAATTGAGTAAGATTCTCATCTGCGCCAGGGACGTTCTTTTTAATGAAGATAATATGATCTATTCTGCATTTCCCTGAAATATCCACAGCGAAAGTGGTTAAAGCCTGCTCTAATTGTCCCTTCTTAAGGTTGCAGGAATTAGTTATCTGCAAATCATAATTATCAACCAGATATTTTAATGAACCATCACTTAATTCTTGCTTTAAACTATCCGTATAACTTAAAGCAAAAGTGTCATCATTATTAGAGAAGATAACATAATCTTTAAGAGAACCTGAAATATCTGCTACTAGATATTCATTACGATTAGACCCTCCTCTAAATTTAAGGCCATATTGAATTATGTCATTTCTAGTGCTACTGCTTAAATTCCACTTAGATGATATTTCCTTTATATAAGCGGGCACATTCTCATATAAAGTAAAAATATTAAACTCATCAAGTTTACAATTATACATATACCCCCATTCAGGTGCATAACTAGAAATTTCAGGTAAGCCAATGAAATTAATAACTGCTTTCTCCTGGCCATAAACCTGGAAGCGATTCTTAAATGCGGTAAGATTAAATTCTCCTTTTTTGAATCCCCTGATTGCCCGTAATATCGTTGATATCCTCAGATTCTTATAATTTACATTGCTTAATGCTATTTTGATGCAATCCTTCCGGTATTGTTTGATCTTGTTTTTTGCCGCTTTCTTACCGCTATATGCGTCAGTATAAACTATAGTGTTCCTTATTAAGTAATAAAGCATCTTTATACGGTTAGGATTCTTCTCCGTACATATATTCAAATTAGATACATTCTGCCTCATGTGATAGACTTTGCTGGTTCCAACAATAAACGCAGGAGCATAGTTGCCAACGATACGCTTTGTATACTCAATATCATCCCCCCAAATAAAGAAATCTTTACAGGGAAGACCGCATTGCCTTATCGCGTCAGCTTTAATCAAAAGAGACACAAAAGTAGCATGAGATAGGCGAACCATTCCATATTCCAGTTTCTCATACCAGAATTTATATCCGTTCGTTTTATAGCCGCTTATTTCGGGAGAATTTAATGCTGTGTTATCCGCAGCATAAACCGCACTTGCTAAAAAGCTGAAACTTTTAACATATTTACTATGATTTATCAATTCTGACAAAGCTGTTCTGGTCGGGACAACATCATCATCCATTACCCAAAGCAAATCATAATTATGCTCATATGCATATCTCATTCCATAGTAAAATCCGCCTGATCCGCCGAGGTTTGCTCCGGTATTAATATAAATGACACTCTGACCAAACTTCTTTTCAACAAACTCCTGAGTCCCATCCGTGCTTGCGTTATCAACAATGATAATGTCGTATTTACTATAGGATTGTCCCAATAATGCGTTAATACACTGTTCCAGCATTACCTTGCGGTTATAAGTTACGACTACTGCACATACCTTCATCATGCCTTCTCCCATATCCTGGTATATAAGTCATGTATTTCCTTTGCATTTTTTGCTGCAGAAAATTCATAAAGTGCCTTGTTGCGACCATTTGCCGCCAGGTCTTTCATCCGTTCTCTATTATCCAATGCGTATCTTAATCTCTCATATAGGGATTCTACGTCATCAGACTCAAACAACAGGCCATCTGAATCATCGCATATAAGCTCCTGCGTACCGGCCGTGTTAGCCCCTATTACAAGACATCCTGATAACATGGATTCAACGGTAATCCTGCCAAATGCTTCAAATTTTGATCCCACAAAAGATATGTCGGCAAGTCTGAACAACTCGTTCACATCCTGCCGTTTGCCTAATATTTTGACTTGCTCCGACATATTGTATTCGACAATAGCGCTTCTGATTTCCCCGCAATATTGAGATCTGTCATTGCCAACCAGGAGCAATTCAAAATCATTAAAGCCATTTTCCTTTAATTTGTGCAGAGCATCAACTATCAGTCTTTGTCCCTTGTAGGGATTAATATTGCCAACTGCGATAAAGGTAATCTTATCATTATTCAAAATGGTTCTCTCACTGCAGAGGAAATCCTCCGTTGAAATCCCGTTGTATATCTGAACCAGATTATCCGTATGCAGCAAATTGCTGTACTTTGCATATACAGCTTTTGATATGGCAACAACCCTATCAGCCTTGCGCATCAGTGACAACCCATATTCTCTGTCAAACATCTTGCGAGACTGATCCTCTTCAAGGAACTCGCGAATATGCCATACGACTGGAACATGAAGTTTATAAGCGGCAATTGCCGCAACATAAGTATATGAGGTGTTGAGATGAACTAAATCAAACTTTTCCTCTTCCATGAAACGCATTATCTTCGGCAATGCATTCTTATTAATGGTTTTTAATGCTTCTTGCTTCTTTTTATAAGCTTCCTTGGAGCAATCCTTTGGCACAATCCAATCCACTGTGTCAATTATTGTATAGCGCAACCCTCTTTCCTTAACAAGATTAATCCCATCCCCGGAATTAGGAATCAAAATACAGATATCTAATCCGTACTGGTCCTTTAAAATCTGGCTAAGGACCGACATGCTTCTGAACGCTCCGCTTGTTGCATCATTATCTGAGGCAACAATAAGGACTTTCTTCTTTTTTTCTCCATTCTGAAGACCAAGATACTTATCCCAGAAATTTATGGATTGAACTTCCGGCAAACGATTATGGTACTCCCTAATTAAAGGTGCACATTTTTTAAGCTTGCGTGTAATCTCATAATGTTTCCTGAAACACTTAAATGCCAATAGACGTCTCTTCTTGTAAACAATATACTGATCATCAGAAGGGACATACACAGTAACCAATCTGGCACTGGATGCATCATTTATACTGTTATCATTAAGTGTCACAGTCTTCCCCTTGACTGTAGGCAAAATCTGCTTTATAGCAGCCTTGAGCTTATATTTCCTACCCCTGCGCTCAATATAAGGGACATGAGCCGCTGATCTTATATTATCATCAGCAACCTGCCATGCCACATTATTATACAGGCCAGCATTTTTCTGCTGAGCGTCATGGTTCTTAAACCACTCAAAACCTTTTAGGAAGTCAAGAATTCCATCAAAGGCATTAATAGCCCTTGAGTAATGGTATCTCAATACTTCTAAAGTATAGTATGTTAGTAATGAGTAAGCCGCTGGTATTACAGAATCCATATCAATGCTTGAAAGCATAATCAATCTGTTGCGGACATCATAGTAATCATTAGTAGCATTTAAAAGATATCTCTTTTGTTTATGCCACACATTAATGCCATTCAATGTTATTATTGGAAGTTTATTTCTTAATCCATATTCAACATCATCAAGATGAAAAAACACTGGTAAGGGCAAGTTGGTATCAGTCACTATATTAAAAGGTATACAGCAATAGCACCAAGCATTGTAGTTAACATTATCAGATTCTTCATTTAATATAATGTTCAGATTATCTCGCAAGTCTATATCTCTGAGATTGAATCTGAAATCCGTTCCCTCCCATTTGGCTGCGTATTCAATCTGAATAAACCGCTTGTCTAATGAAAGCATTGCTCCGACTATTGCACAAGCTTGATACTTTGGTAACAGCAGTGATAATAATGTAACTTCTCTTTCTATTGCTGAAGTATCAAGAATGACATCATCATCCAGGAAGATAAAATTAGTGAAATTCAAACCATAATTCTTTGCTTCTATAAGGCAACGGGTAAAACCACTTACCCCTCCAAAATTCTTATTGTATACTGCCTTGATGTTTTCGTTATTAAATTCATCTAATGGCAAAGTATGACCATTGTCCGCTACAAAGAATTTTACTTTACCATATAAAACACTGGCAGGATTTCTCAGTACTGAATCAAAACGCTTAAGGATTGGAATAATAAAATCCTCTCGATTGAATGTACAGATCCCAACAGCAATATTAACAGGATTGAGCACTCTACTGTCGCCTACTAAAGCCCAATATATTCCTTTATACAGTTCTGCCCCTTCACTCTTTGCATGTAGTTCACAATAGACTATGCCTCTGACATCAAAATTGAACTCCAGCCTCAGAATGCTTTCTTCGGGCCAACTTATATCCTGTTCATGAAATACAGTAATTGATGCCTTGCCTTTTAAAAGCTCCATGGAGCACAATTTAACATTAAAATCCCCCCTTAAACGGAATGTAATACCGAACTTTGTCAATCCAGTATACTGTTTCCATTTATTAAGAGAAAAGCTGTTAAAATATGTTGATGAAATAAGTGTCCCCTCATCATTAAAAAAAACCCTGCTATTATCTATGCAGAATCCATTCCCTTTAAAATACATCTCTTTTTCATTACATATTTCATCTGAAGGAAACACAAATTCTTGTAATGAAACTTCATACGCCATATTAATTCATCCCTCGCTCTCATCAACTAATACTTAAACAGCAACAACCAACGAATAGGCAATTCACTCTCATTAAGCCATATACTGTGCCAGCTCATTAAGCCCTTTCACCCAGTGATTCTTGCCAAATATCTTAGTCTCTTCCAAACAAGTCTCTTGTGTATACTATATCCCTAACGTCCACAAGATCTTCTGAAAAGCGGTTTGCTGCTATAATTGTGCTGCATTTCTTGAATTCATCAAGATCCTTGGTTATCCTATGACCATAGTGCTCATCTGTCTTTGCCGCAGGCTCATATATGAGAATAGTGGCACCAAAATACTCAAGTCTCTTCATAATGCCCTGGATTGCGCTTTGCCTGAAATTATCCGAATTTGTTTTCATGGTAAGTCTGTATATGCCTATAGTAATGTCCCTGTTCTCTGGATATCCGGCTTTTTCCAAGATTCTTCTGGTGATAAAATCCTTTCTCGTTCTGTTGGAATCGACTATAGCCTGTATAAGATTTTCCGGAACATTGGCAAAATTTGCTAAAAGCTGCTTAGTATCCTTTGGCAGGCAATATCCGCCATACCCGAATGAGGGATTGTTATATCCTGAACCAATTCTAGGATCCAGGCATACTCCGTCTATTATTGCCTTTGTATCGAGTTCCCTCATCTCAGCATAAGTATCAAGTTCATTAAAATAAGACACCCTTAAAGCTAGATATGTATTGGCGAACAGTTTTATGGCCTCAGCCTCAGTGGCATTTATCAATAGAGTAGGGACATCATTCTTTATAGCGCCTTCCTGCAGCAGGGATGCAAATTCCGCAGCATACTCCATCAGTGCTGGATTCCTGAGATTGGCCCCAACCACTATTCTTGAGGGGTATAGATTATCATACAGAGCTTTGCCTTCGCGAAGAAACTCAGGAGAAAACATTATTTTCTCATACAAAAATTTCTTTCTTAACGATACTGTATAACCAACTGGAACAGTTGATTTGATAACAATATAAGCGTTTGTATCTGCTGCAATTGCATCTTTTATCACACTCTCTACTGATGAAGTATTGAAAAAATTAGTCTCAGGATCGTAATTAGTAGGTGTGGCAATAATTATATAGTCCGCTTGGGAATAGAATGCTTTCCCATCCGTAGATGCTTTAAGACTTAATTTGCCTGATGCAAGATAATCCTCTATCTCTACATCAACGATTGGGGACTTTTGAGCATTAACCATATCTACGCGTTCTTGCATAACATCAATCGCAAGAACATCATTGTGCTGTGCTAAAAGAACAGCTATAGAAAGCCCTACATAACCAATACCAACAACTGCAATTTTCATACTTGTTTCCCGTGCAAAATCTGTACTATATAATCAAGCCCTTTGAAGGGATGTTGCTTGCCTAAAGCGTAACACGTATAAATGTCACTCCTTACTCGGCCTATCTCGAAAATATATCCGGAGCAGACATTAAAAAGAACATTGTATTGGACTTGTCGATTAATGCTATCAACACTGTGCAAAAAGACTTTTAAAAATAGGCTTTGGCGCGCTTTTTTCATTGAAATTTCGAAATCTGCCGGCGTTAAAAGCCAACGAGTTTCATTCAAACAAAGAAGAATATTCATCTGCTCGAGACAAATAAATTGCTCGCCGGCAGATTGAAAAAACTATAAGAGAGTATGCATGGACTACGTAGTAGTCCATGCCAATAGGGTACCCTATTGGCAAAAATTATTAATTTTTTTATTTCTAGACTATAGGACTTTTGCTGGCTCCTTTCCAGCGCGTATTCTTGTCCTAAACGCTGTTGCTCCCTATTTTAGAGTGTTATTTATCCTTAGATGTAATGAAATTTAGTACTACACATTAGTTATCCACAGTCTTGAACCT
>JAJPYV010000258.1 GCA_021204735.1 Prevotella sp. | reverse complement strand
GTTTTGACTTTTTCCAGTTCTGCTCTCGCGTTAGCCTCTTTAATCTCGCTTGATATTTTTGAAATTGACGCTTGCAAACCGTCATAGTTATTATACTTGCTGTTAACATGCTTATATTTATCCTCATATTCTTTGATGTCAGGCAATATGTCGCTGGCTTCTTCCAAACTATTTAAAGTTACGTTTTCATTATAATAAATAATGCTATCACATTTTTCTACTAGGCTGAGATAAGTTTCCAAGTTCTTATGAGCACCTATATAGTCTCTGCATGATATCATATATACAGCCAACAGAATAGCAAAAGTTCCAAAGATCATCCATACCGGGAATCTGCGATTCATCCGACCCCATGCGTATTTTTCATTCGTTGTTTTTTTTAGTATTAGATGAAGCAGAGGGATTCCGATTATCGCAGAGGCCATAAAAAATGGCCCGGCAATTTTTTCAACAAGATAGAAATACTCGTATTCCGGGTCGCTATAAAGAATGCAGCAATACCATATAGTGCATATAATCTGAGTGATTGCTATTATCCAAAAGCCCAATTTAGATTTCCTAAGTAGTATTATACCTCCTATAAAGATTATAGCTTCTGAAAAAGCAGCAACTATGGCCGAATACTCACATCCATACGACAGTACAGTGAATAGAACAGTCAAAGCAAGACCGCATAAAGTGGCAATCCACAAACATGTCGGAGCGAGCTTGTTTGACTTCAAAACGGGTTTACGATTCTTTGTAGAACGTTTAACTCTTTTTTCCGACGGTCGCTTTTCACGTCTTGGCCTATCAGCCTTATGATTTTTTGTATTCCATGGTGTCGCCGCTTTCTGTCCATTCAGCTTAGCTGTAGCATAATCGTAAAGTTGCTGGGCAGTAGGACGATCCCATGTATCTTTCTTGAGGCAAGCGGTGATAATAGATTTAAGGTCATCGGAGAAGTTGGTTTTGATCTGTGGCAACTCCGCGCCGTGAAGCTGCATACCACCACCCTGACCGAAGAACGGAAGATCGCCGGTCACGATTTCAAACAGAGTAACGCCTAAAGCCCAGATGTCGGTCGCCTTGACGGCTTCCGGCATTCCGGAAAACATTTCAGGAGCCATATATGGCAGAGAGCCCCCGGCAATCTCGGTACTGTTGCCGATCTGCCGTGTGGAGTTCCGACGCAGGGTGCTGCGCATTCTCTGACTGATGCCGAAATCGGTTATCATATAGGTGCCTTCCGCACTTTTGAGGATATTGTCCGGTTTAATGTCATGATGCACAATGTCCTTGTCATGGATATACGCCAATCCGGAAGAGACGTCTCTGATAAACTTCCATATTTCGGTTTCATCAGTCGTACCAACCAATTCCTCCGCCTTGCCTGGACAGTACGGCATTACCAAAAACGGCCTACGATCGTCCACGTCGTAGTAATATGCGTGGAGCAGATTTGGATGGTTGAGCGTCCATGCCGTCTTAAATTCCTCCCGGAACTCCTCGATCCCTCTGTCATCAAGTGCGACATATATCTTTAAAGCTACTTCTAGATCCAACTGCTCATCTCGAGCAAGCCAGACTTCTCCAAAGGAGCCTGCTCCCTTTTGGAAGATAAGCCTGTATCTGCTATGGAATAATTGATTGGTTTCTAATGTGCTCATTATCCTGTAATTGAATGTTTAATATAAAGTAAATGATGCTTTTTTTATTAACGTATCTCCATACCATATTTCAGCCCTCAATGATCCCTTGTCATATATATGGTAATCTTCGCTTCCCCAACTGAACCATAAAACATTATCAATTCCCTGTGTTATAGTAAACTTTTCTTCAATTGTGTACGATGATGAATATCGCGTTGAATTACACATCAAAACGCCATTGTTATATAACCTTAACGTCAAATAAACATCATGATCTTCCAAACGGTCGAAAGCTTCATATTCTAAATCAACATATAAGTAGCATATCTTATTTGCGTATAATTTTTTATCTTTATAATAAGTTAATTCTTCTTGATCATTTTCTCCATATATCCCAATAATCCACGGATTAAGGTATGCCTGTTCACTTGCAAGGTCTAAAAAATCAGCGTATGTTTTACGAAATTTATCTCGTACCTCATCATTTTCATTATAGGATAGAGAGCTATTGTAATAATAAGACGCATTTGCCAAATATCGTACGTGCAGATAGTAATCATCATACTCCTTATTTAAGCACTCATCGGCTTCTTTAACAAGATATTCAGCTTTTTCAATTGTCTTTATATTATAATCTCGAGCCAGGCTAATACAGTGACGGTATTTTGGATTGATATAAGCAAATCTATTCTCCATATTTTTAAGCTCCAAAAACAAATTGTTTTTTACGAATATTAATGAGTCTGATATTGGGTCACCATAAATAGAAAAATCCCGCTCCATAATTCTGTCACAATCTTCAATTATTACGTTGTATCGATCCAATTTATTTATAGCTTTGATAGAGTCAATGCACACTATGGTAACAATACCAATGAAAACGGCAATCATAATGATCGTAACAGCAGGGGACAGTTTGTACTTCATACTGTGCCATGAATATTGATCATCACTAGACTTATTAAGAGTCTTAACTAACACGGGTATCCCAATAATTGAGTTTAGTATAAGGAAAACACCCATAATAATGTCTAGGGCTCCGACAAATGGCATGACAAGACATAGCCAAAGCGTTCCAAGAACCGTTGGTATTGAGATAAACCAGAAACCTAATTTAGATTTCCTCAATAACATCAGACCACCAACGCATACTATAATTTCTGTTATAGCAACGACCATGCAGGGAAAGTACCCCCTTAAATATGCCAATAAGGTGAATACCACTGTTGATATTAAACTTCCTACAGTGATCGACCATATTATTATTTCCTTAATATTTGGCTTTTCCCTATGAAAACTCCGATTACTGCTTGTAGGACGGTTACCATCGTTCTTGTTTTCTTCTCCAGACAATTTGATTGTCTGTGTTTGATGTCCCATCTGTAGAGTTACTTGCTGTCCGTCGATCATGGCTACGGCATAATCGTAAAGTTGTTGAGCAGTAGGACGATCCCATGTATCTTTCTGGAGGCAAGCGGAGATGATGGATTTTAGTTCATCTGAGAAGTTGGTTTTGATCTGTGGCAACTCTGCACCGTGAAGTTGCATACCACCGCCCTGGCCGAAGAACGGAAGATCGCCGGTCACGATTTCAAACAGAGTAACAC
>JAJPYV010000406.1 GCA_021204735.1 Prevotella sp. | reverse complement strand
CTGAAAAGCGAAAGGCGATAACTCAAGCAATTGTGGAACAAAATAATAAGTAAAGAATACTATGCTCAGGATTCAATCACTAAAACTTTACAATTTCGGGCCATATTACGGCGAGAATTATCTTCAAATTCCAGATCGTGAGGGGGTAACGATTATTTGGGGAGAAAATGGATATGGAAAAACGACCATTATGAATGCTTTCAGGTATGTACTGTGGGGAAAAATTTATGACAGGAAACGTCGCACTCTACCAGCGCATACTTTTGTCAATACAAATGCATTGTCTGAGCATGGAAACATGTATGTTGAATTGCACATGGTATATGATGACGATAGTTTTATAATAACCAGAGGGCTTAAACGAAAATCTGGAGATGGAAGGACTGAAGAAGATTATACCCCTAGTCTCCAGATCAAAAGAAATGGACAGATTATCGCTCCAAATGAAAGGGAGTCGTTATTAGAATCAATATTGCCAGATAGAATATCAAGATTCTACCTGTTTGACGGAGAATTGCTTAGTGAATATGAAGATCTATTAGATGAAACGGATGAATCAGGATCAAAGATAAAAAGATCAATAGAAGATATACTTGGACTTCCTGTTTTAGAAGAATCCAGAGATAATTTATCAGCAATATTGGGAGGATTAAACAGGAATGTATCTGATATAACATCAGCAGATGAGCGTACGGCTAAACTATCAGAACAGCTGCTGAAAAGTCAAAACCAAATTGAGATTCTAAGGGACAGTAAGTCTAAATTGTTGAACGATAGTATAACATATGAAAACGAAAAAGAGGACATCATACGCGATATGCGGAATAATTCTATATATAGCAGACTACTGGCTCAACAGAAAACATTCGAAGATCAAATTAAGAAAGATTCAGATAAATGCGATGAATTGAAAGAGCATATTCAGAACTTAGCAGATGAATCGTGGCGTTATATAATGAATGATGTCATTAGTTCAATCATATCAGATATTACACCTAAAATCAAAGCTTTATCACACAAAATTGGTGATATTGACTCTAATAAGGCGATTATTGATTTTATCGAACGATCTTTGAGTAATGATAATGATAATTGTCCAATATGTAACCAGAGAATAACTGCTGAACTTAAATACCATATTATAAACCAATTACGGAATAGGGAAACGACAGGACCAATTGATCAAGAACGAGAAATGTTGCATAAATTGGAAAGCAATAAGGTCTTTCTTGAGAATTGTAAAGTAGAGAAGAACACTGATCTGTTGATTAAATATTTACAGGACATAGAAGATTATCAAGCCGATAAAGATATAATTCAAAACAAGCTAAACAATTTGCAATCAGAGTTATCCGAAGCAGGACGAACTATATCTGAAGAGGAAATTAAAAACCTACCGCATAAACTAGAGAAGATTCAAAATAAAATCGAGTCAAATAAACTGGCAACACAAGTTAATCAGGAACAAATTGACACAACAGTTGCCGCTATTAAAAAGATATCGGAAAATATAGAACGCAATACAAAAAGTAAAGAAGCCAGAAAAGTTTTCTCACTGAGAGATTATACGCAGAAAATTGTGTCATTATTTGAGAAAAGCATCGATTTATTCCGAGATGAACTAAAAGAAAATGTAGAGAAAGACGCATCTGATTTGTTTGTCGCAATATCGCATGATGAAAGCTACTGTAGTCTAAAGATCAATGACAATTATGGTTTAAAAATCATTGGTACTGACGGACTTGAAGTGCCAAATAGATCTTCGGGCTATGAACAAGTAGTCGCAATCTCTTTGATAAGTGCGTTACATAAGAATGCTCCTATAGATGGACCAATCTTCATGGATTCCACATTTCAACGCGTTGATGATGTACATAAATCCAACATTTTGAAATCACTCCCTCAATTTGGAAGCCAGATAATCGTTCTTGCTTATGGTGGAGAGATTGGGGACAAAAATAAAGTTAGGGAGATATTAGGCGACCATTTACTGGCAGAATATAACTTACAACATGACACTTCAACTAAAACAAGAATAGAAGATTAAACTAAATTATTATGGATGACCTTGTAAACATAAGAATACCTTTAGAGGCAGATAAGATTACAGCAAAGCTGAAAGACAAATATTTCTTTTCAACTAATGCTGCAGTAGAGCGATTTGCCCTTGCCTACGCCATGCGCAATTGCATGAATGAATTAAAAGCAAGGTATGAAGAATTGGATAGCCAATATCCTTCAGATGGCACAAATCTAAATGTGGGGACAATTGATTTTGGCGACTCAATTATCAAGAATGTCGTTTCAATTTTGGTTCCAGAATGTTCAACGCCATATAGATTTATAAGAGTTGCGATTATCTTGGGGATATATAAGATTCAAGAACTAATGAATAACAATAGCGATGATTTAGAGGTAATTAGACATATTTTTCATGGATGTTAAAGATCTGAGGCGAACATACGTATTCAGCAAACTTTCTAGATATCAAAATCATAGAAGATAAACTTCCATGTCATTCTGATTGACACAAGAATCCATGCCAAATTACCCTTGTATGTCACTGGTATTGGGGCAATATGCAGCCAAGAATAAGATGCATAGATGTTTGAATGATCGCGGGTAAGTTGGTCTGGAAATGCCACAGGACTACAGGCATGAGCGGCAATGGATCCCATGATGCTCATGGGCATCATTTATGTAGAAATCTTCCCGAAAACCGTTAATTAACGCAACAAAGTTATGAAACACATTGCCAAAGATTTCGAAAGATTCGTAGAGTTCCTCGAAGCGGAATCCAGACCCGGCGGAAACATCACAGACTTCAAGACCATTTGCGAAAGCCTTGCATTGCGGAGACATCAGCTTGACAAATTTCTGATGCGCGAAGTTGGCCTATACGGTGAAGACATCGTCAGATCATACCGCACAGCCACACCGCTCCCGTTCCTATAGATGCATGATTTAGTATTCAAACGCCGCCCTTTAAAGGTGTCAGACTCTTCAAGCCGTCTGCGCCGGCTTTTCAGAGACTGACCCGTCTATTGACCCCGGAAGCCGGCGACCGCGCACGCCCGGTTGCCCGCTTCCTTCCCGCCCGCGTTTGAAGGCCCGAGAGCCGTACGAAGCGACAAGTAGCTTCGACCGCTCTCTTACGGGCACAGCGGAAGGGCCGGAATGGCCGCGAAGTTCCGCCACATCCGTGGCGTCATCGCCTGGCCATGTCCCGCCCGACATGAGCTG
>JAJPYV010000390.1 GCA_021204735.1 Prevotella sp. | reverse complement strand
TAATAAAAAATAACGGAAACAAAGTTATTTTTCAGAAATAAATCACTATCTTTGCAGAAAATAATATTTTATGCGTCAAATTGGCAATACGACCAGTTATCGTGAAAGTTTGAGACAGAAAATACTTGAGACAGCCTTACCCCTATTCAAGAGAAATGGAGTGAGGGCTGTTAAAATGGATGATATTGCCAATAAGTTAGGAATATCCAAGCGCACATTATATGAGTTGTACAATGACAAGGAAGACCTGCTTGTAGAATGCATCAAGTTAGATAATGATTTAAGATATAAGAAAATAACTGAGTATGCGGAAACGCAGGAAAACGAGATGAATATCATTGCGTATGCATTGAAGTTCCAATTAGATAATCTCACAGATACCAACATATTATTTTTCACAGAGTTACACAAATATTCCAAAATTGTAGCTTTGCTTTTAGAGAATAAGGAAAAGCAAAGAAAAAATACATCCAAATTTGTTAGAAGGTGTATTGACCACGGATATTTCAGGGATGATTTGAATTATGACATAGTAGATTGTATATCAGATGCAGCGTTGGACTATGTGATGCGAGAGAAAATATACCAGAAATATTCGTGGAAGGAAATCATATATACTTTTCTTATTCTTCATTTGCGCGGTTGCTGCACCGAAAAAGGATTCAAGTTTTTGGAGGAAATAGTGGAAGAGTTCATCACTAACGATTGAAAATCGTTAGTGAAATTAAGAATTAAGAATTAAGAATTCGATTTTGCTTGGCTCCTTGATTGAGAATTTGTTTGTATGGTTTTATTCGTTTAATTCTTAATTTGTGATGGCGGTGAAGCAGTGGGGGAAGGCAGAGGCAAGGTTGGTTGGCGGAGTGCGGAAGATGCCGAAGATAGCGCTGCCACTGCCGCTCATGGCAGCATAGATAGCACCGAGAGAATACAGTTTTTGTTTTATTTCCTCGATTTCAGGGTGAGAGAACATCACGCTTTGTTCAAAATCATTTATCAGTTCCTCTTTCCACGTCTCAACTGGTTGCATAACGATGTTACGACAACATTTAACAGGGCGTTTTGGCGTAACGTGTGAGAATGCCTCTTTGGTGCTTATTGCAATTGGTGGTTTCACTATTGCGATAGTATAGTTGCTTAAATCAACATCAACAGGAATGAGACAATCACCTATGCCAGTGGCGTATGATGGTACAGGGTTGATAAAGAAAGCACAGTCAGCACCCAATGATGCTGCAAGTTGTTGCATTTCAGGAATAGACAAATTAAGGTTAAACAATTTGTTTAATATGCGAATAGTGAAAGCACAGTCGGAAGATCCGCCGCCCATACCAGCCTGCGAAGGAATGTTTTTGGTAAGAACCATGTTGACATTCGGCAAGGAAGAAAAACGATTTTTCAGTAAGTTATACGCTTTTACCACAAGATTATCCTGTGTGTTTCCCTCGATATTCAAACCGTTAATGCTAAGTGAGCAAGGAAATTCAGTCGCAATGTTATCATCGGGCACATTAATGCTCAACACATCATTAATATTAACGGGATAGAACACCGTTTCGAGGTCGTGGTAGCCATCAGTACGTTTGTTCACCACGTTAAGGCCCAAATTAATTTTAGCGCAAGGATAATCAGTCATGTTACTATTTTGATATTAAATATAACTATTTTTGGTATGCTAAATTGTCTGAGAATTGAGAATAATTTGTAATTTTGCCAAATATGCCCGCAATTTGGCAAAAAGCATAAAAATAGGAAATGCTAAAATCACTTTACTAATAAGTACACATTATATATAAATATGATATGCCTGAAAATAAGAGTAACCCAAAGATAAACAACGAATACGCCCATATCCAGCCCCAGGCAGTAGATATAGAGCGACTTGTTTTGGGAGCATTGATGATAGACAAGGATGCCTTTTCGGTAGTGAGTGAGATATTGCGTCCAGAAACATTCTACGAGCCCAGACACCAGAACATATACAAAGCCGTGCAGAGTCTTAACATGGCAGAGAATCCTGTAGATATAATGACAGTGATAGAAGAGTTGAAGCGTCAGGGCACGTTGGAGGATATAGGTGGAATGACCTACATCATGGATTTGAGTTCCCACGTAGCATCATCCGCACACATCGAATACCATGCAAAGATATTGGCACAGAAATTCTTGGCACGCCAGTTGATTTCATTTGCAGGAGTAATAGAGACGAGAGCTTTCGATGAGACAGTAGACGTAGACGAGTTGATGCAAGAAGCCGAAGGTTCACTGTTTGAGTTGTCGCAGAAGAATATGCGCAAAGACTATACCCCGATAGAGCCAGTGATAAAGGAAGCGATTGGGATAATGCAGAATGCGGCGTCGAATGAAGGTGGTTTGACAGGTTTGCCGACAGGATACGGTAAGTTGGACGATTATACGGCAGGATGGCAGAAGAGCGACTTGATAATCATAGCAGGCAGGCCTGCGATGGGAAAGACTTCATTTGCGTTGTCGCTTGCCAAGAACGTAGCAGTAGACAACAACCGTCCGATAGCTTTCTTCTCATTAGAGATGAACAACGTACAGTTGGTAAACCGCCTCATATCCAATGTATGTGAGATAGACGGAAAGAAGATATTGAGCGGTCAGTTGGATGATGAAGAGTGGAAACGTCTTGACAACAATGTACGCAGGTTGCAGTCGGCACCTATTTATATAGACGACACAGAAGGCATATCAATATTCGAGTTGCGCTCAAAAGCGCGAAGGCTTGTGAGGGAAAAGAATGTAGAGATGATAATGATAGACTACCTGCAATTGATGAACGCCAGTGGTGCGAGATTTGGCAACCGTCAGGAAGAAGTATCCACGATAAGTAGGTCGTTGAAAGGTCTTGCAAAGGAATTGAACATCCCCGTCATAGCCCTGTCGCAGCTTAACCGAACCGTAGAGAACAGAGACGGAATAGAAGGCAAGCGCCCACAGTTGAGCGACTTGCGAGAGTCTGGAGCCATAGAGCAAGATGCCGACATGGTATTGTTTGTGCACCGTCCCGAATATTACCGCATATATACAGATGAGAAAGGCAATGACCTGCATGGAATGGCACAGATTATCATAGCAAAGCATCGTAAGGGAGGAACAGGTG
Organism: Prevotella sp.; assembly: GCA_021204735.1. Lineage (GTDB taxonomy): Bacteria > Bacteroidota > Bacteroidia > Bacteroidales > Bacteroidaceae > Prevotella. The sequence continues at coordinate 131 of JAJPYV010000390.1, read as the reverse complement.
ATGTGATGTTGAAATTCCGTGGAGAATATACACGCTTCGAGAATCCGTCAGATGTCCCGGAATATGTTAATAATTTTGGAGGAGAGATTGTCGGGTCGAAGATTAATGGCAAGCAAGATATAGCTCCATTC
>JAJPYV010000166.1 GCA_021204735.1 Prevotella sp. | reverse complement strand
ATGCCGATGAGCACCAAATTTTTTGGGCTAAAATGCCGATGAGCACCAAATTTTTAGGCTAAACGTATTCTGCACTCCTCCAAAATGGACATCAGTTCATCCATAGTAGAGGCACGGAGCATAGCGATACGGGTTGGGCGGAAGTCGGGGATGCCCTTAAAAATTGGTGTGGCTGCAAGGTGACGACGAGTGTGGAGTATTCCACGATACTCATCGATACGCTCCACATTGATGCGGAGGATTTCCTCGATAATATCGAGTTTGCGGTTAAAGTCCAATGTAGGGTCAGGCTCCTTGCCATCGAGAAAGTCACGTATTTCCTTAAATATCCACGGATGACCAAAAGTAGCACGCCCAACCATCACACCATCAACACCATAATTTTCGAAAGCATGCAGAGCATCTTCAGGTGTAGTGATGTCACCGTTGCCGATAATAGGAATTTTTATGCGCGGGTTCTGTTTTACCTTACCAATCAATGTCCAGTCAGCATTACCAGTGTACATCTGTGAGCGGGTGCGCCCATGAATAGTAAGAGCCTGAATGCCACAGTCCTGCAACTGTTCCGCGAGTTCCTCTATAATAAGTTCCTCAAAGCTCCACCCAAGACGAGTTTTAACAGTAACAGGCACTTTCACAGCATTGACAACGGCACGAGTAATATCGAGCATAAGAGGGATGTTCTTCAACATACCAGCCCCCGCACCCTTATTGGCAACTTTCTTCACAGGGCAACCAAAATTCAGGTCAATCAAATCAGGTTTCGCCTGTTCCACGATTTTCGCAGCCTCAACCATGGAATCCACATCCCTTCCATAAATCTGAATACCAACAGGGCGCTCACTATCACTGATAGAGAGTTTAGTGATAGTAGATTTAATCGAACGCACGAGAGCCTCCGCACTGACAAACTCAGTATAAACCATTGCCGCCCCATAGCGTTTGCAAAGCAACCGAAAGCCAATATCCGTGACATCCTCCATTGGCGCAAGAAGCAATGGTCGCTCGCCAAATTGTATGTTGCCTATTTTCATTGTCTAATCGTTGTTTTACGTAACTTCAACAAAAATGAACGTCATTGACTATAATATGCTATACACAGTGTTATTTCCCGTTATCCTGTTGAATGATAAGATGATACACACCACCAGCAAGAACTCTCACCACCCCTTTCATTTCAAGAGAAAATAAAGATGCCGCAAGCCGATTCATTGGCATACCCAATTGAGATGAAAGGTTATTAACCTGTTGGTTATCCACCTTCAACAAAGCATCAACAATAGTTTTCTCATCATCAGTAAGTTCAGGGAACAGCATACGTTCAATACCCTTTTTGCGAGCCTTAGAGATTTTAGCATCATCCTGCCATCCCATAGCGTTCACAAAATCATCGGCATTACTTATAAGACCAGCCCTATTGTCGCGGATAAGATTGTTACAGCCCTCAGAGTAGCGAGCATTCACATTACCAGGAAAAGCATATACATCCCTATTATAACTCTCCGAGATACGAGCAGTGACAAGTCCCCCACCATGAGCAGCACTCTCTACCAAAATGGTAGCATCAGAAATACCCGCCACGATACGATTGCGACGGAGGAAGTTTAATTTGTCAGCATTGGTATTAGTAAAAAACTCAGTAAGCAGACCACCTTGTGTAAACATACGGTCAGCCGTTGACTTATGCAACGTAGGATAGAGATAGTCAAGGCCATGAGCAAGAACAGCCACCGTGTCGAATCCATTTTCCAAAGCAGCACGGTGAGCACAGATATCAATTCCGTAAGCCAATCCGCTAACTATAAGCACCTCAGGACTTAACTGGCGAAGGTCCTCCACAAAATGCTTTACCACATCCTGACCGTAAGAAGTGCAATGGCGAGTACCAACGATATTGATTATCCGCTTTCTGTTAAGGTCAGACGTTCCCTTAAAAAACAGTATCAAAGGAGCATCCTCACATTGCTCAAGACGGTGAGGAAAATACTGCGTACCTATAGGAAGAATATTTATATCATTACGAATAGAGAACTCCAACTCGTTTTCAGCAAGTTTACGCACATCATCTATATTCTGAAGACTGTCGAAAACCTTTTGCGAGCAATCAGGTAGTAAACTTTTTATATCCTTTCTGTTTTCGATAATAGCAGTAGCACTGCCCGCCGCACGGTATAGTTGCAACATCTCCACTAAGTTGAAATGGCCCATCTTAGTGAGAGTCAGCATATTTAATATTTCCTGTTCTTCCATTCTATATAAACAATTTAAAATCCGAAGGCATTGTCATAGTCCTCACTATTTGATAGTTTTCCGTCAACGAGGCATACAACATCCACCTCACTTTTAAAACAGAGTTTGTTGTCGGAAGCACGATAAATGTCATGAACGAATACATAGCGCAAGCCATCCTTACGCAAATTAAGGCAAGAAAGGAACTCATCATCACACCGCAACGGTATTTTAAACTGCAATGTCATTCTCGCCACCACAGCATCCACACCTTTTTTGTGCATTTCAGAAAAACTGAGGCCATGCTCTTTTAAGAACAAGTGGCGCGTATGCTCCGTATAATGAAGATAATTGGCATTGTTGACAATACCCTCTATGTCACATTCATAATCACGGACAAGCATCCGTGTAGTAAATATATAACTTTTCATCCGCTTTACATCTGTTTAATATCTCCTTTCGCCTCCATAGAATTGCGTAGATAATGATAACCGATACGGCATCTGAGACAGTCCTTTTTGTCGCAATAAGCAGTTTTCAGTTGTATAAGAGCCTGACTGCCTCCGGCAGTATCGACATCTAGTCCACACTGTTTCCACATACGTACAATGTTATTATTCTCAGCCTTCAACTGCCCAAGCATGTCAAATGCACGCTCACACAAGACCTCATCATGGCGGTGTCTGCCGTAAGCAAACAGCATAGGAATTGCCGTGTTTACAAGGAGCAAGTTAAGAGATGAGTCAGAAACATTTTTTTTATTCTTTACGCTGGAACTTCCGAAAATGTAATGAGTTTCCCAATAAGGCGTTACCTGCGTGCGGAGCAATTCCTTCATCTGTTTTGCATCAGTACATTCCACAAGTCTGCTTAGATCACTTTTGCGGGAGTAATACAGATTAGCGAGTTGCGAAATGCGGATATGCGGGAAATTCTGAGGGCGCAATCTAAGAAATTTCCACCGCTTTGCGTCCATAGGTTTCAAGTTGAATTTAGAGGCGAGATATTGATATTCGTCGCGCAACTTACTGAAATAGCCCTCTCTGATAGCCTCATCACGGTAACGTTCAGGAATAGCATCAAAATTAAGTAAACCCGCCTGTCCCATGAAAACCGCCTCTATCTGGAAAAGGTCATCCCTATGATGAGCCACGCTCTGCAATGGTATGTTGTAAGCCCATGCCTCGAAAGCCTCACCGTTGACCCCGAAACCATAATTGCGAGCCATAGTAACAAAAAGAGCACTCTCCCACGAGCCTTCACAAAGAGCGACCCTTCTCACTATATCATCAGTTTTTCTTTCCAAGCGCTCCGCCTGTAGGCTGCTCAACCAACCATGCATTTCAAGTTTGCTAAGACTCGGCACAATAGCATAGCATGGCGGATAATGGTCGGTAGTAAGCAATTCCACATAATTGTTCCTAACATATTCAGGCACTTGAAGTTGCAATTGCGCCACAGTCCTGCCATCAGAAGTTCTTATGTCAGTATCAATTTTTCCAGCGATATGGAGCACCACATTATCGTATGCCGAATCTTTATGATGTCCATGAACATACCAGTCGGAGGAGGCATCATGTATCTCCACGTTGCCAACCCACAGAGTGCCACCTATTTTGATTTTCGAGTTGAAGAAATCAGGACCAGCATTGCTGTTAGACAGTCCAGGGTCAATCACCTCAACCGACTGCCCTTCAGGGGTTATCAGAGGCTTTATCGGGAACAACTTATGTTTCCAAACATAATGAATAAGCTTCTCCATATCAGCATTAACAGTTTACTTAAACAAACGCAAAAGACAATACGCAAAGATACACAAAAAATCCCGAACAAATGAATGTTCAGGATTCTTATTTTTCAATATGCGATTGTTATCTTACTTTTGAAGTACCTTTACAGTTGTTCCATCAGCCTTGCGTATGATATTCAGACCCTTTGTGAGAGCATTCAACCTGCGACCACTCATATCATAAATCACATCAACGCCACTGTTGCTGATGGTAGCAGTGTTAATGCCAGATGAAGAATTTTCTCCGAATGTAACAACTATGTTCATACCACTATAAGGTATAGTAATAACAGCGTATAAATTACCCTCACTAATCTCAGCAGTTAGAGAAACATTAAGCGAGCCTAACATCGGGCCCATCCAGAAAGATACAGTTGGGTCATCACCTGCTGTAATAGTTATAGTTTGTTCAGTCTCAAGAGAAATAACGCCCTCCTCATTTTCTGTTGCCTCAATATCAGTCAAAGTTATGTTGCCTAATGCCAAGCCACTGAATACAAAATTCTTAAGTGTCAAAGAATAAGTGCCATCAACTTGCTTACCTACTGTTATGGTAGCCTCCTGTACTGTCGGGTCTCCTTGACCTGTATCAACAGTAATATTGCCTGTGTAGTTTGTATATTCAGTACCGAAAGTAACTACAATATTATTACCATTATATGGGATGTTGATAACAGCATACAACTCACCGTTGCTGATCGTTGCCGTCAAGGTAACCTCAACTTCTCCAAGCATCGGTCCCATCCACATTGATACGTTTTCATCATCACCGGCTGTAATGGAGATAGCCTGAGAAGCCTGAAGAGTAACAGTTCCGTCCTCATCTTCTGTTGCCTCAATATCTGATAACTTGATGTTTCCAATACCTAATGTTCCACCCAATGAGAAATTGTTAAGTGCCAATGAGTAGTTACCGTCAACTTGTTTTCCGACTATTATCGTTGCTTCCTGAATTGCAGGTTCTCCACCCATGTCGATTGACATATTATCAGTGTACTCGGTATATTCAGAGCCGAAAGTAACTGCGATATTCATTCCACTATATGCAATCGTAATATCAGCATTGAGGTGTCCATTACTGATTACTGCAGATAAAGTAACACCGACAGAATTTATCAACAATCCTCCATACCAAAAAGATACACTTTCGTCATCACCAGCTGTAACAGTTGCATCGCCTTCTGCCTCAAGAGTAACAGAGCCATCCTCAGCCACAGTACCAGTAATGCCTGTCAACGTAACATTACCGATTGCCATTGTTGTTCCAACAGCATCAAACACGAAATTCTTCAAACAGAAAGTGTAAGTTCCATCTTCTTCCTGATTGACAGAAACTGTCGCATCCTGATATGTAGCACCTGTACCCAAATCAATAGCCATCTTGTCGGAATAATCCGTAGCCATAGCAGTCAAGCTCATGGCACAAGCCGCAATAAAAGTAAAAATTTTATTCATATAAATCTTTTTTTAGTTATTATTATTTAATTATTATTAGGTGTTTTATTTGATATGATATGATAAACCTATTGTACCATAAATTGGGTGAAAAGTCTGTTCGATAGTATGGAAATCGCTCTTAAAGATACCGTTCAAGCCCCAAGAGACATCAACAAGCAGCCCCCATGACTTATAGAAGCGCCAGTTTGCACCCACAAGAACACCATACTGGAAATTGCGAAGGTCGTCGGAAAAGTCGTAAGAGCCTCTTGTATTCTCATCAGAGCCTATTTCAACTTTAGCACCCGTAGGGTCACCTACACGGAGATAACCATCAGACGCATGTCCGGAAAAGCTATGCGAGTGGACGTATGAGATATAAGGGCCACACCTCAGCATCCACTTATCACCGAGATAACAGACAGCCTGTACCGGCAGGGTGAACATCCACTGAGTAACATCAGTGGCATTATGCCCAGTGAAGCGACCTTCCAACGTCTGGCCACCACGAACCATTGTCATGTGATAGTTTTTTACTGTTGCCTCGATGCTCATTCCCTTGTTCTCAAGGCGCAAGCCAGTGGCAAGTCCCCACCTTTTGCTAAATTTCTCGTACACATCGACACCCACTTGAACATTAGCCTCGAGGGAATACTTGTCCAAGCTCCTGATAGTAGCCGGCATACCGATAGGCATTGAACCACCTATACTGTAGGCAAAACGGATGTCGTATGACAGACTGTCGATAAAAGTTGAAGCATGCATTGGAATAACCAGCCCAACTGTCAAAATGGATAATATAAATAATCTTTTCATTCCTCTTCTATTTCTTCGTCAGACGATTCGTCCCAAATTACATTAATCTCATCAACACACAGACAACTGCCTATAGCACCCCGGAACGAAGCCCCATAGAAACTTGAGGTGCAGACAATTGCAAGACTATAGCCCTGAGCAGCAAGAAGGTCTTCGTCAATCTCCCTATTATACACGAAGTCAACGCTCAACTCAGTCCACTCATCGGTTTCATCCAAGCCACCAATATCAGCTATTGCAACGATTTGTGAACTTGTCTTTATATCATCACCATGCAATACCATAGCATCACCGTTGGCATCATGATTTATATAGAACACCCCATAAATATTTCCCATATCCTGGACATCTATGATATTGCCATTCTCATCCTGATAAGAATCAGCACGAGAGTATTTATAATACGCAGTCAAGCGCAATGGCTTATGGTCGAAAGGCAAGCCAAAATTAGTTGACTGTAATGTGTTTGTCAAAGCCGAGCCCAAGTCAAAATACCCCAAGAAAAGATTACCAGCAGCGAGACGCCTACCAACCATTGCCCCGAGAGGGCCCGTACTGCGAGTAGTCAACTGTACACCTGCACCCTTGTAGCCATTTGGTAACATCACAGATGGATATTCATCAGGAGCAGCCGAGCTACCCATACTGAGGTTGAAACCAGGGTTACCAGTAGCCCAATTGTTCATTTCAGACCCATCTTCATTAAGGTCAGACCACACATAATACTGTCCACCGTTGGCGCCATCAGTAAGATAATAGTGTTCAAAACTAAATTCAGTAAGAGGCGGGGTATATTCCTCAAATTTCACACTATAAACACGGTTCCATTTACCATCTTCGGACGTAACAGTATAAGTTACAGAAGTATTGTTACTGAAATCGTGTGTAGAGCCATTAGCAGGACTTATCGTAGCCCCCTGTGTAATTCTAAACAAAGGAGACATAGCCGTGAGGTCAACCCCAGACTTTACACTAAACGTAATATTATTTACGTCAGAAAGCACGTTTACCAAAGTATCAGTGACAGAATAGAAGATGTCCGTAGGGTTGTCAACATGCACGTAAGCCTGTTCTATGTCGCACTCAGCATTGAGTGGCTCATCCTTAAAACAAGAAACAAGCACGCCACAAAATGCTACGGCAAGAAGTATTTTTAGTGGTTTCATTTATTATTGTGGGTGAATAAAAACAGTGCAAAATTAAAACAAAAAAAAACGTAAACCAAATTTTTCTTTTGTTAAGTGATGTTTTAACTAAAAGTTTTTCACTTTTTCTAATTTTGGCATTGAACTCGATGTTTCCACTTTTTTATTTTGATTTTTATCCGACATTAGCTAATTTTGCATTAAAAATATGAAAAACAGATATGGAAATTTCAGAGCTTTACAGTATTTTCAAGAGTCATCCACAAGTAACGACCGATAGTCGAGACTGTCCAAAAGGTTCAATTTTTTTCGCTCTCAAAGGGGCATCATTCAATGGCAACACCTTTGCAGAAAAGGCTCTTGCACAAGGTTGCTCGTATGCAGTTGTAGACGAGAAAGAGTATTATAAAGAAAATGACGGACGGTATATATTGACCGACGATTGCCTGTCGACGCTGCAAAAATTAGCAAACTACCACCGCCGCCAATTAGGTACGAAAATAATCAGCATTACAGGAACAAACGGAAAGACGACCACCAAAGAACTGATAGCTGCCGTATTGAGCGAGAAATTCGATGTGCTGTACACACAAGGAAATTTCAACAACCATATCGGAGTACCAAAGACATTGCTCCGAATGACTGAAAAGAACGATATTGCGGTAATAGAAATGGGCGCCAACCACCTTGGAGAAATCAAGCAACTTGTTGACATTGTAGAGCCAGACTATGGAATTATCACCAATGTTGGCATGGCACACCTGAAAGGTTTTGGTTCGTTCGAGGGAGTGGTGCGCACAAAAGGAGAGTTATACGACTATCTGCGTGCACACAACGGTACGGCATTTATACACAATGAGAACAAGCACCTTATAGGTATTTCAGATGGCATCAAATTAATAAAATACGGATGTGAAGGGGCAGAAGATTTGCTTGTATGCGGTAAAGTAATAACATGCAACCCATTTCTCAATTTCAAGTGGCAGCAAGGTTGCGGAGAATGGCATATAACAAAAACCCACCTTATCGGCAGTTACAATGTTTTCAATATGCTTGCAGCAGCATGTATCGGAATATATTTCGGAGTTAGCGAAGAACAAGTTTGCCACGCATTGACCAACTATATACCGACAAACAACCGTTCAGAGCTTGAGACAACACCCTATAACAAACTGATTATCGATGCCTATAACGCCAACCCGACGAGTATGGAAGCAGCCCTCATCAATTTCCGCGATATGGAAATGGATAACAAGATGGCGATAATAGGAGACATGGGAGAGCTTGGAGATGTGAGCGGAGAAGAACATCAGAAAGTAGTAAACATGCTTAAAGCATCAAATTTCGATGAGATATGGCTTGTGGGAAACGAGTTTGGCAAAATACCATCGCCATTCCCGAAATTCAAGGATGTAGAAGAAGTGAAAAAAGAAATAAAGGAGCAACGCCCCGAAGGACATTGCATACTGATAAAAGGAAGCAATGCCATGAAATTGTTTGAACTCGTTGATTTATTGTAAAAAACAGATATTTTCAGCGACAAAAATTTTTCATTTTAGATTACATTTGTTAAATTTGTACGTCATATAAAAGATGTATAAAAACTTTGCTGTCGTACAAGTAGATTAAATAAGCAAATTAATATAAAAACAACTAAAAAATCATTTTATGAGAAAGAATCATTTTTCACTACGGAGAAAGGCATACGCCCTATTGTCGTTTACGGCAGGAGTGCTGCTCTTTACTTCATGCGCGCAGGATGGTTTTGACAACGATGAGACATTCAGCAGCAGTGTGACAAATACTACGCTGTCATCGCCTTCTGCCAATGATATTAGTATCGAGGCATCAACGGACAACTCAAAGACCGTCATCACCTGGAAAGTAATATATGGTGCAGGCGGTTATATCTGTTCCGTATACGATGTGACCGACCCAGATGCGCCAGTGGCGGTAGACGACTATGAGAATACACTTGTGGATGGTTGTTCGATAGCAGTAACACGTGAAGAAGACACCAACTACAAGTTTTCCATCAGGACGGCAGGCAACGAGGAGCTGAACAATAAAGAGGCAGAGACAACCACGGAGGTTGAGTTCAACAGTTTTACAGAGACCTACGCCACGATACCAGATGGCAGTGACCTCGCCGTATGGTTCGCCCAGAATCCAGTTCCAGACGATGCAGTAAACGAGGCATTATGCTACGACCTTGAGCAAGGAGGAAATTACACGTTATCAGAAGATGTAGATTTCGGATTGAAGAAAGTAACATTGCGTACAAAGAATCAGAGTGACCATGCGAAAATAACCTATACAGGTTCGTCAGTATCCATTCTCACCCAGACAGCGTTGACTATCAAATACGTCGACTTTGACTGTTCAGCATCAAAGGCAGGAATGATAGAGCTAAGTGAGACACCAGACGAGAGCATATACGCAGCTACGGGAAGCGGAACATATTACAACATCATGTACTCCATTGTGATTAACGGTTGTAATATTGACGGCATAAACGGGAACATAGTTTATGACAACAAAGTAGCATATTGCTTAGAGAATTTATTGATAAAGAATTGCGTTATACGTCATACGAGCAATACAGTAGCAAGCAACAATATCTCATTCTATTTCCCGGGCGGTTTTATAAACGACTTTGAGATAGACAATTCCACATTATGGAATGCAGGAGAGTCAGATGCCACATATTTCGTACAGTACAACAACTCAGGCCGCTCCACACGAGCCGGATATACGAAGAATTACGTAAGTTATAAGAACTGCACATTCTACAACATCGCCAAGACAGGTCAGATGGGAAACTACAGTGGTTTCAACGGTCAGTCAACATCCGTATGGGTAATGACAAATTGTATTTTTGTGGACTGTGGAAACAATCAGGTATGCCGCAGGTTTGTAGGAGGAGCAGTAAACAGTTCCGATGCCACATTCCTGAACAACACATATATGTTTGATGGAGAATTCGAGAGCACAGATGGCAGTGTAGCCAACTATGACACGAGTGGTACGGCAATAGAGGAAGACCCAGGGTTCAAGGACCCGACCAACGGAGACTTCACGGTAAGCGGTTCAGCCCAGATAGCCAAGAGAACAGGAGACCCACGCTGGTTGCCTGAGGAGTAAATCAAAATAAAAGAACAAACTAAATATGAAAAGAATATTCATAATCAGCTTATTCATCAGTTTCATGGCAATGTTAGCCACACCAACGTTCGCACAGGGACAGACGGTGACAGGAACTGTTGTAGACGAGAACGGAGACCCTATTATCGGGGCTTCCGTTAGGGTAGAGGGTAAGAATGAGACAGGCGTAATAACCGATCTTGACGGTAAGTATGCCATTATCGCCCCCAAAGGCAGCAAAGTGGTTATCTCTTACATTGGATATCTTTCACAAACGGTAACACCAGGAGGGAAGGTACAGTTGAAAGAAGACTCACAGAATCTGGAAGAAGTAGTTGTAGTAGGATACGGAACACAGAAGAAAGCCCACCTTACGGGATCAGTTGCCACAGTACCGATGGATGACATACAAGACCTGTCGTCAGGCGGTCTTGCAAGTACGTTGAGCGGACTTGTCAACGGTCTTAGTGTAAGTGGCGGAGAGTCACGTCCAGGAGACAATGCAACTATCTACATACGAGACACCAATTCACTTGGAGACGTAGGAAGTACAGCCCAGCAACCATTGTTTGTTATCGATGGATATATCTATCCTAACGATATAAAAGTAGGTAATGCAACACAGAATCTTGGTGCGGAGGCATTCAACAACCTTGACCCTGCAGAAGTAGAAAGTATCTCAGTATTGAAAGACGCATCGGCAGCAGTTTACGGAGCGCGTGCTGCAAACGGTGTAATCCTCGTAACGACAAAAAAAGGTAAAGTCGGAGCTCCCCGCATCTCTTACAGTGGAACAATCGGATTTACGGATGAAGTGTCACGTCCGAAGATGCTGAACGCATACGAGTACGGTCGCCTATACAATGCCGTAGCAGCCGCAGATCCAACGAGCACAACGCTGAACAACAAGACCGACCTATTCCAGGCAGACGAGTTGGCTGCAATGAGAACCCTCAACTATGACCTACTTGACAAGTATTGGAGCACAGGAATCACTACAAAGCACAATGTGAACCTCAGCGGAGCAACCGACAGGGCAAGTTATTTCGCAAGTATTTCATACTATGACCAGGACGGAAACCTTGGGAAACTCGATTACGACCGTTGGAACTACCGAGCAGGAGTTGACGTGAAAGTAAGCAAGTGGCTCGGTGCAAACCTCAGTGTTTCGGGAGACTACGGAAAGAAGAACACCGCATATATTAAAGTAGGAGGAACGAGCAACGAGAAAGACTATAATATCCTGCTTACCCGTCCCCGTTATATCCCCGAATATGTTGATGGCAACCCAATTGCCGCATACGGTATAAGCAACTCGCTTGTTGACAACGACCAGCTCTACTCCTATTCCGTACTGAACAACAATGGAGATTACAGTAAGACGATGACATCCAACATCAACATCAACGGAAGTATCAACTATGATTTCGGATGGTTTAAGCCGTTGCAAGGACTTACAGTACGTTTCACCTATTCAAAGAGCATAAACACCGACAAGACAAACCAATACGGGTCTGAGTATGAGATATACAGGATGTTAACCCGTCCGGGCAGCGGAAACCACCTGTACACACCAGTTGGAAATGAAGACTACTCACAATATCTGACAGATACGAATTTAGTGAGCAGTACGGTAGCCAATGGAGACCCAGCTATGCTGAACCGTTCTACGACAAGAACAGACAATTACCAAATGAACTTAACCGTTTCATACGCACGCGATTTCGGTAAGCACAGTGTAGGCGCATTATTCTCAATAGAGAAATCAGAGACAGAAAGTGAATATCTATACGGAAGCGTGTCAGATCCATATCCATTCACGACAGGTCAGAGTAACTCAGCTGAGGGAACAACGAAAGTAGTTACTTTCACCCGTTCGGAAGCAGGAACACTCTCATATATCGGGCGTTTGAATTATGCATACGCAAACAAATATTTGTTTGAATTCCTTTTGCGTTCCGATGCGTCAACGAAATTCGCACCAGAAAACTATTGGGGAACATTCCCATCATTGAGTGCTGGTTGGGTAATATCAGAGGAGAACTGGTTCAAGAAAGCAGCGCCATGGGTAGATTTCCTAAAGATACGAGCCTCACTTGGTATCACAGGACGAGACAACACAGCCGCTTGGCAGTGGATGCAAGTTTACGCACAAGATTCCGACAGAGGACCAGTGTTTGGTACAGGAACGAGCAACGAGAGCGAGAACCGTATCACGATAAACAAGAACAACTCCGCAGTGAACAGTGATGTGCATTGGGATAAGGTTTACAAAGCAAACCTTGGTATTGACTTCAACGTATTGAACAGTCGTTTGGCTGTAAACATCGATATGTACCGTGAGTGGAACAGAGAGATGCTTATGAATATCAGTCAGGCAATCCAGGCAACAGTTGGAACCCAGTCAGCAGCAGTCAACCTTGGTGAGATGGACAGTTGGGGTTACGAGTTAGGACTTACCTGGCGAGACAAGATAGGCAAGAATTTCAAGTACAAGGTAGGACTTAACACAAGTTACACAGACAACAGAGTACTTGAGATGGACTGGGTAACCGATTATCTCTACCGTCAGATCAGGTATGGCAAGCGCACAGACATCGGAACTTGGGGTATGCAATGTATCGGAATGTTCCGCAGTTTCCAGGACATTGAAGAATATTTCGACAAATATAACATCACATCCTATCTCGGCATGACCAAAGACGAGGTACGTCCAGGTATGCTTATCTACAAGGATGTGCGTGGTCCACAGCAGTCAGACGGCACATACGCCGGTCCTGACGGAGTGGTAGACAAAGACCTCGACCAAGTATGTCTGTCAAACCGCAGCAATCCATACGGATTTACAATCAACCTTGGTGCAGACTATAAAGGGTTCTCCTTGACAGCACAGATCAGCGCATCATGGGGAGGTTACAGTTTCATCGACTCATCGGCATTGAAATCTGGCAGTGGAGTAAGCGACCTTGAATTTACGAATATGCCATCATTTTGGAATGTAGACAACATGTATTCATACCAGGATGTCTATGACGCATCAGGCAACTTAGTAGTAGCAGAAAACCGCAACGCCAGTTTGCCAAACCTCGCTTACCAGAGCGTAAACGCCATCACATCCTCATTCTGGAGAGTAAGTGGAACGAGAGTAACACTGAACCGTCTGACATTAGCGTACACCGTTCCATCCAACTGGATTAAGAAGATAGGCATACAGAGTGCACGTATCAACGTTACCGGTCAGAATCTATTGAGTTTCTACAACCCATATCCAGACCATTTTATTGATCCGATGTGCTCATACGACTCTTATCCCACATTGCGTAAGTTTACCGTTGGTTTAAATCTGACATTCTAATCACGTAAAGGAATTGAATATGAAAACAAATATAATTAATCTGTTCGGTTTAGGGCTTATCGGTGCTCTTACCTTGACAGCGTGCAGCGACGAGTTTCTCGAGGAGAAGAAGAACTACGACAACGTAAGCACGGATATATATAACAATTACACAGGAGCTGAGCGTCGAGTATTTGATATCTACAGTTGGTGTCTTCCTACAGTAGACAGCGATCCTACATGGCAGTACCCATCAACAGGAAGCGATGACGACCAGTCGAAGTCAACAGAGGAATACAGTGGTTTTGGAGCATTCGTAGATCCACAAAGTCCTCTTAACATTATAAGTGGAACAGACGTGCCCGATTATTTCTTCGGTACGCCGAACAACATCCAGGCAAACGCATGGGGACGTATCCGCAACGTGAACGACGTAATAGAAGGAATAGAAGGAGGCTCATTGTCAGACAGCGAGAAAGACGAGTTGTTAGGACAAGTATATTTCTTCCGTGCATGGTGCTATTACAACCTCGTAAGATATTATGGCGGTGTGCCAATAATCACAGAAGTACAAGAGCCAGTAGAAAGCACATACACCCCACGCTCATCAGCAAAGGAATGTATCGAGTTTATTTGCAGTGACCTTGACAAGGCAGCGAAGATGCTTGCGGCAAGTACGATGAACGGCGGTTGGTCGAGCAGCAAATGGGGATATGTGACGACAGGAACAGCCCTCGCATTAAAGGGCAGAGTACTACTGTTGTGGGCAAGTCCATTATTCAACCGTGCAAATGACCAGTCACGCTGGACAAATGCCTACAACACGATGAAAGCAGAGCTTGACTCCATCAACGCATGTGGCTATGGTTTGTTCTCCACATCAAACAATATAAACGGTTCAGACTTCGCATTGCAGTTCAACCAGAGTGGAATAAATCCAGAGGCAGTATTTGTTGTATTGTACAACACGGTACAGTCGGGAGACGGTCAGAAGAACAGCAATTGGGAGCGCTATATCCGTCCGAAGAACACGACAGGAACAGGTAAGGGAGCATCAGCAATGCTTGTGGATATGTTCCCAATGGCAGACGGAAAGAAGCCTGGCACGACAGATACATACACCCTGCTTGAGAGTTCGTCGTACGATTATGACAGCAACTATCCGTTTATGAACAGAGACCCACGTTTCTATAGAACATTCGGGTTCCCAGGAGTGCGTTGGGCATATAGCGGAAACAGTACACTTACAGATGCAGACCTCAACAACCCATCATACGACTATGGTACAAACTATGAGTTGTGGAACTACGTATGGTACACCGACCAAGACGATCAGGACAATGTTGAGAGTTCAAACTGCTACGGAGCAGACAACCTGCTTTCAAACTCAAAGGGTATCTTTGTCCGCAAGCGTTCAGATGATTACGACGTAAACTCCAGTCCGTTGTACAATTACAGTGCGGCAGCAAACACGAGCGGTTTCATCTATTCAGCACAACCATACATTGAGCTGCGCTATGCAGAAGTATTGCTCAACCTTGCAGAAGTAGCATGTGGAGCAGGCGACATGAGTGAGGCAGTAAGTCTGTTGCAGCAGATTAGGGCACGAGCAGGATACACAGCAGAAAACAACTATGGCTTGCAGGCAAATTTGGCATCCGACCAGGCAGCATGTATGTCGGCAATTCTCTATGAGCGTCAGATTGAGTTAGCATACGAAGGCAAACGATTTGAAGATCTGCGTCGTTGGATGCTTTTTGACGGAGGCACACAACTTGTTGACAATGCCCCATCAACATGGAAGTTGACTGGTTGGGGAGGCAACACCTGCAACTATTTAGGTTTCAAGCAACTCAATGGTCAGCGTCGTGAAAACATGGAATTCCGTGTAGCTGATAAATACGGTCTTGGCAGTACAACGTACGACAGCGACCCATTGCTTGCCAATGGCGGAGAACGTTGTGCGGCAGTTGACCTGCGCCAGGATTTAACTGAGCAACTCGAGACATTGAAAGAGTGGTATGCCGACAACCTTGTGCGCAAGGAGAAGAAAGGCGACTCATACGATTCCAACCAGACTAAGTTGTATATGAATTTCCTCCCACGCTATTATTTCATGGGTATCGGGCGCAGTGCACAGAGCAACAACACGAAGATGCCACAAACTATTGGCTGGGAAGACTATAACAACGGAGGAGCAGACGGAACGTTTGACCCGTTGGCAGAGTGAAAAAATCGGAGATTTTTTCAAGTTAAAAGTTAAAAGTTAAAAGTTCACTTTTGCTTGACTCCTTGCTTGAGAAATTGTTTGAGATGTTGAGCAATTAGAGAT
>JAJPYV010000294.1:2122-3265 GCA_021204735.1 Prevotella sp. | reverse complement strand
ACTCTATACCGTGCGAATCCTTATATAAATAGTTACTGCCGAATTCGAGGTAAAAGGCACCTCCTTTACCATTTGGCGTGGAACTCCAATAGTATCCGCAAATTCCCTGACTTTTGGACGAAGACTCGAAACAATATCCCGCAGCAGGAAGAAATATACTGTTCCCATTCGGACCCGTAATCTTGTAACCGTTTACCCCATCTTGCGTAGTCCATACCTTACTGCACTTTTGCACTAATTCATCTATCTCTCTATTTGTTGGCAAACGCCATGTGCCGCCCCAATTTGATCTTGCCGCGTCATAACGGGGATTTCCAGCTATATCGCCCATGCTCGTTCCGTCAATCACACTATTATCTTCAGTGTACTCTAATTTAGTACTTATCTCGCCCCATGCAAAATAATTACCACTTCTTGATGGAGACGTCGCCCCCAAATTGCACGTTGCCCACTTAACGCTTAATCCCAAATCAACATATTCGTGACCATTTATTGAACTAATTGTTGAATTTGTCTGTGTGTCGTCTTCTGAACTTGCACCTGTTTCATTCCAAACTAATTCTGACATTCGTGACATTTCTTGCGCAAATGTTATATTGGCACTTATAATCGCCAACAACAACACAACAGTCAGTAATTTTCTCATAAATTTGTTGTTGTTTGTGTGTAAAAAAGGCTATGAACCTTATTCCGTACATCTATTCTTTCGCAAAAATAAAAATTTTCATATTAATATTAAAATCATCTTCTAAATAGAATCTTCGCCTTAACTTCTTTTAATATTTTGATTGTCTCACATCTTATTGAGTTGAAAACTTTTCATATTACTTCTTAAAAAAAATAATTATTTTTGTAAACACTTTTATTTTCATTATCTTTGCATTACTGATAATCAAAAAACAAATAATATTAAAGAATAAAAGAAATGAAAACAATCTATGATTTTACTGTCAAAGACAGAAAGGGAGCTGACGTTTCGTTGAAAGAGTATTCCAACGAGGTTCTTCTTATCGTGAACACTGCTACAAAATGTGGCTTTACCCCTCAGTATGAGGAATTGGAGAAACTTTACAAAAAATATCACACTCAGGGTTTCGAGATTCTTGACTTCCCTTGCAACCAGTTCGGACAGCAGGCTCCTGG
>JAJPYV010000294.1:0-2022 GCA_021204735.1 Prevotella sp. | reverse complement strand
AGGGTTTCGAGATTCTTGACTTCCCTTGCAACCAGTTCGGACAGCAGGCTCCTGGAACGGACGAGTCTATTCATGAGTTCTGCAAACTCAACTATGGCACTGATTTCCCTCGTTTCAAGAAAATCAAGGTCAACGGTGAGGATGCTGACCCTCTCTACAAGTTCCTTACAAGTCAGAAGGGTTTCGCCGGTTGGGATATGAGCCACCCTATCGCTCCGATTCTTGAGGATATGCTTTCTAAGGATGATCCTGACTATAAGAGCAAACCGAGTATCAAGTGGAATTTCACTAAATTCCTCATTGACAAGAGCGGTCAGGTTGTAGCTCGCTTTGAGCCTACTGAGAATTTGGATAACATCGCTAAACAGATTGAAGATCTGTTGAAATAATTTAAGGTTTAGGGATGTACTGTTCTAAGGTGTCTTGTGCCGATAGACTGTACATCCTTCGTTGTTTTTAAGTGTAATAAGATTTTAAGAATTATGGAGAATATCGAACGAGTACGCTGTCTTATTATTGGCAGCGGCCCCGCAGGATATACAGCGGCTATTTATGCTTCTCGCGCAAGTCTGAATCCTGTACAGTACTGTGGTCTGCAGATGGGTGGCCAACTCACTCAAACTACTATTGTGGAGAATTTCCCTGGTTATCCTGAGGGTGTTGACGGCAACCAGATGATGCTTGAGTTCCGTGCTCAGGCGGAGCGTTTTGGAGCTGACATCCGTGACGGGGTTATCACAGAGGTTGATTTCAGCAAGGCTCCTTATAAACTGACTACCGATGACGGTCATGTTATCTATGCTGATACGGTTATAATCGCTACTGGTGCGTCTGCAAAATATCTCGGTCTTGCTGATGAGGAGAAATATAAGGGCGAGGGTGTTTCTGCTTGCGCTACTTGCGACGGCTTTTTCTACCGCAAACGCACTGTCGCTGTAGTGGGTGGCGGTGACACGGCTTGTGAGGAGGCTCTCTACCTCGCTGGCCTTGCTAAGAAGGTTTACATGATTGTACGCAAACCTTTCCTCCGTGCTTCGGATGTAATGAAGAAACGTGTCTATGAAAAGGAGAACATCGAAATCCTTTTTGAGCACAACGCTATTGGTCTTTATGGCGACAATGGTGTCGAGGGTGCTCATGTGGTTAAGCGCAAGGGTGAGCCCGACGAGCAGATATACGACTTGCCTATCGATGGCTTCTTCCTCGCTATTGGTCATAAACCTAACAGTGATGTTTTCAAACCGTGGATTGAGACTGATGAGGTGGGTTATATCAAGACTGTCAACGGCCGTCCTCTGACTAATGTTCCTGGTGTATATGCCGCAGGTGACGTGGCTGACCCTCACTACCGTCAGGCTATTACGGCTGCGGCAACTGGCTGCCAGGCGGCTCTCGAAGCTAAAAACTATCTTGCTGAAAATGGTTTGTAAAGCAAACCATCAAAAGGGATTTATAACAAATACATTCTGACTATAACGGGATTAAAATTCCTCTCCCAATATCAATCAGCCCCAAAAGTCTTAATCCGACTTCTGGGGCTGTTTATATGATTAACAATTAATTCTTAAATCAGAACGGCAGGTCATCATCACTACCGCCGGCATTGTCCGGCTGTGGCGGGAATGGTGCTGGCTGGGCACCTGGTATCACTGTTCCTGGTTGCGGCTGCACATCTGCTTCTCCAATATTTTCAACTTTCCATGCACGGATACTGTTATACCAACGTCCTTGAAACTCATGGGCATCAATGTCGAAACTAACTTTCAACTTCTGGTCTTTTTGTATCTTGAATGAGTCTATCCTGTCCGAACCAAACACGTTGAAAACACATCTTTTAGGATATTGTTCATCCGTCTGTATAACATAATCCTGTGATTTCCACGGTCCCCTTGCTGATGTTCCTTCCCTTGCTGGAAGTACTTCTATTATTATTCCTTCTATTTCAATTTTTGTTTTCAATTGTTTTATTTCTTTTTGCGAAATTAGTAAAATAGTCGTAAATAATGAAATTTTTGCTCCGTT
>JAJPYV010000256.1 GCA_021204735.1 Prevotella sp. | reverse complement strand
GCCTCCTTCATGATTTTTATCTGTTCAGCAGAAAACCAGTTGCGCAAACGAGTATCGGCAGCAAGAATTTTTCCGCTCGTAACATGGTGAACGGCTCGTGGACCTTCAAGTCCTAAGTCGTGATATGCAGCTACAACATAACACATATCGATGTCTGCCCCGATGTCCCTTGCCAACTTGAGTGAGCGGTTTATCACCCGTGTAACGTGCGACAGGTTGTGCGCATCATCAAACATGGTATATCGTGGCAGGATGGTTGTCTCAACAAAAGACATCAAGTCCAAACTAACATTTTCACCGAGCATATTTCTCTTGTTTAAGTTACGGAGCAGTATTGCGTCTCGAAAAATTAATAACACTTGTTCTTTGCAAATGTACGATTTAATGTTTACTTTTGCAACACATTTCGCTATAAATATTGGCAAAAATGGAAGAAAACAACATAAAATGCAACTCCCCGAAGGCATGGGTGCTTGCGGCGCGCCCAAAGACGCTTGCAGGGGCTGCTGTACCGGTTATGATCGGACTTGCAATGGCTTACCGTGATATAGGGAACAGTTATTTTGAGGTAGTTCCTGCCGTTTTGTGCGTCTTGTTCGCATTTCTTATGCAGATAGACGCAAATCTGATTAACGATTATTTTGATTTCGTAAGGGGTAATGATGATGAGACCCGGTTGGGTCCGAAACGTGCTTGTGCGCAAGGGTGGATAACCACGAAAAACATGAGAATCGGCATTTTGATAACCACTATTCTTGCCTGTTGCGTGGGACTGCCCCTGATTATCTACGGAGGGTTGGAGATGCTGCTCATCGGACTGCTTTGCGTGGTTTTCTGTTTTCTGTACACCACAACATTAGCATCCCTCGGTCTTGGAGATGTGCTTGTTTTGGTTTTCTTTGGTATCGTCCCTGTCTGTACGGTTTACTATATTCAATCCGGCAACGTTACTCTCGATACCTTTGCCGTTTCCTTGGCATGCGGTTTCGTGATTGACGCCCTTTTGCTGATAAACAATTATCGTGACATCGACAACGACGCAAAGGCCGGAAAGAAAACCCTCGTGGTAAGGGTCGGTGCGGAGTGTGGCAGATACGCTTATTTGCTTTCAGGAATCATTGCAGTCCTCATCGGAGCCGTTTTTCTGTTCAATGGCAGCATCTATGCTTTCCTGCTGCCGTTGCTCTACCTAATCCTCCATTACATTACATATAAAAAAATGGTAAGAATCAATAAGGGGGAGGCTCTTAACGCCGTGTTAGGTGATACCGCACGCAACATTTTCGTTTACGGAGTGCTCGTGTCAATCGGCATTTTGCTATGAAAAATTGCCATAATAATTCTCCCGCAATTGTTTCATAAGTTTAAAATCCATTATATTTAGTTACTGAAATATTTGTAAATATCAAAAAATAAAACTACTTTTGCCGAAACTTTTATCAATCAATTTTACATCAGCTTAAAGTTATATGAAAAAACTATCAAGTTATATTTCGTTTGCGGTTTTATGCTTATTGCTGGTCAGTTGTGGCAACACAAAAAACATCGCTTATTTCCAGAATGCCGACACAATAAGTTTAGAAGCGTCTAAAGGACTTTATGACGCAAGGATTATGCCGAAAGACCTTTTGACAATTACAGTCAGTACAACAGACCCGAAAGTCTCCACACCTTTCAACCTTTCGGTAATGAACACGTTGAATGCCACGGGAACGCTGTCTACAAGCGCGGGTGCATTGCAGCAATACCTCGTTGACAACGATGGTTATATCAATTTCCCAGTAGTGGGTCAACTTAAGGTCGGTGGAATGACAAAACGTGAGTGTGAGAACCTCATTCGTGATAGGATATTGCCTTACGTGTCAGAGAGTGAAAATCCAATTGTAACCGTCAAGATGGCAAGTTTCAAGGTGTCAATCGCTGGTGAGGTGAAGGCTCCTGGTGTATATACGGTTGATCAAGAAAAGATTAGTATTATCGAGGCATTGGCAAGAGCTGGTGACCTTACGATTTATGGTAGACGTGAGAACGTACTGCTTATTCGTGAGGATGAATTTGGTGAGAAATCTACTCACCGCATCAACCTCAACGACGCTGACATCATCAATTCGCCATATTATTATCTTCAGCAGAATGATTATGTTTACGTTGAACCGAATAAGGTGCAGGCTAACAACTCTGTTATTGGTAACAGTGTCACAATTTGGTTCTCCGTATTGAGCGTCTTGACCTCCATCGCATCGCTTTTGGTTAATGTTTTGGATTAAGAGGAGCTGGTATGTGTGGTATAGTAGGATATATCGGTGATAAAGATGCCTATCCTATATTGATTAAAGGGTTGAGCCGACTTGAATACCGTGGATATGACAGTGCGGGGGTGGCTTTGCTCAACGATACAGGAAATCTGAATATCTACAAGACGAAGGGTAAAGTGGAGAATTTGGATGCGTCGTGCAACGGCAAGGATGTTTCCGGACGTGTCGGAATAGCGCACACTCGTTGGGCTACCCATGGTGAACCGTCGTCGGTTAATGCTCATCCTCATTATTCCGAGTCGATGAATCTTGCTATAATACATAATGGTATTATTGAGAATTATGTGGATTTGAAGCGCAATTTGCAGTCGAAAGGAGTAACATTCCGTTCCGAGACTGATACAGAGGTGCTTGTGCAGCTCATAGAGTATGTACAGAAAAAGAAGAATTTCGACTTGCTGACTTCTGTTCAGGTTGCTCTCCATGAGGTGATTGGTGCGTATGCTATCGCTCTTTTAGACAAGCGTGAGCCTAACCAGATTATTGCTGCTTGCCGGCAGAGTCCGTTGGTTATCGGTGTGGGTGAGGATGAATATTTCTTAGCTTCTGATGCCAGTCCGATTATCGAATATACAGATAAGGTGGCTTACCTTGAGGATGGCAGTATCGCAGTGATGAAAAAGGGCGAGGAACTGAAAGTCGTGAGCATCCTCAACCGTGAACTCTCCCCGAAAATTCAGACTGTTGACCTTAATCTTGGGCAGATAGAAAAGTGTGGCTACCCTCATTTCATGCTCAAGGAGATTTTTGAACAGCCTGAATGTATAACCAACTGCATGCGTGGGCGTGTGAATATAGAAGCCGATCACGTTACGCTGAGTGCTGTTATCGACTATAAGAAACAATTGTTGGCGGCTCAACGCATTATTATAGTGGCATGCGGTACATCTTGGCATGCAGGACTTATCGGAAAACAGATTTTGGAGAGCCTTTGCAGGATTCCTGTTGAGGT
>JAJPYV010000053.1 GCA_021204735.1 Prevotella sp. | reverse complement strand
ATTTTGCTCTATAGCTTCGCATATCATTGAAAGGATATGTTTATCTCCGAAACTAAAGCCTATAGTTATCAGAGTCGTATTTTGCAAACGTAATGCAGATTGGAAACGGGACATCATTTCAAAAAAAGGTTGTTCGTATGAATGTTCGTATTTATCTTCCTCTGGAAAAATCAGCATTGATTCCATTACATCGATTTTGTCAGCATCTTCTTGAATAATCATATCGCCAACTCTCTTCCAGTCAACAGAACCGTGTGGTTTGTACAGGTGAAAAACACGTGGCATAAAATTTTCTTCATTTTTAATGCGACTTTTATCTCTAATCACTACATCATAATCAAAATATCGCCCACTAAAGGTTCGAGGTAGAGAGAATGAGAAGCCGTCTATTATTGTGTAATTCCCTTTTCGTGCCGCCTGTTCAAATAAAGTATCATAATTTAAAGTGAAGAGTTTTACTCTTGGCAAAGAACCTTTCCTTTTGGTAATTTTATTAAGGAATGCTTCATGAGTTAATGAGTCATTATCATTATTGAAATGAAGATTGCATTTATCTTTAATCATTTCTTTTATCAACTTAATTATGTCAGTGATTTTCCATTCTTTTTTATTATCACCTTTACCTGTCTCATAAACTTTACCATCTACATACTCTTTCGCTCTTTCGGCCAAAGAAAGCAACTTCTCTATATTTTTCTTATATACATTGCCATTATCCATTTCAGTATATTTAATCTTTTTGCAGAAAGCATCAAGATTATCTTTGGTACCTAACTTTTCAATAGCTGAATCCCATAGTCCCGACATTAGTTCGCCTTGCTTTCCCTCATTCCCAAATTTGTAAGAGGTGCCAGATCCTGTAAGGAAGATTAAGTTCTCTATCTGGTAATTAAGCTTCTTACAGTATATATCTCGCTTTAATTTATGTGCATATTCCTTTATGTCATTTGATATGTCTTGCTGTTGTCTTTGTTTTTGAATGATGCTTTCGGGTAAGGGTATTATCTTACCCTTATCCTCATTCTCAATTCTAATAAACACTCCATTTTCTTCCACTAAATAAAGTGTGTATGCATTATTCCGTAGAAGACATGTCCTCTTAATGTTATTATCTCCCGAATCAGATACAGTTTTTTCTTCCATGATAAATTGATTTAATCTTTTGTTATTGAGATTATACCTGCATTGCCTCGTTAATGGTAGTTGAAGTAAGCCCCAAAAGTTGGACAAAATCATTTTTATTCTATATTTGTACGTTGTGCCAGGATGTCCTTAATCTCATGAGCGATTACTTTGCTATATTCAGTGGCTCCCGTTCGGTTAAGATGGTTCCTGTCGCAGAAATACGCTCTTTTGTTATTAAATGTACTGTCCGCATAATGAGTTATTATGGGTATTCCCTCTTCCGCGCACATCTTCTTTATTGGATCCAACACAGCATCATCAGTATTCTCGAATAATGGGGATGCTGTAAAGATGAGTTGCGTTTTCCCTTTACAGTCCATAATAAGTTTCTCCAAATAATTCAATTTCAGACTATCATAGCTCAATGATGTTTGTTTCTCCATAGGCTTTATTTCAGGAGGCATCTCCTTATCTAAGGGACGATAGCCGTTATTATTCCTAAGTAAGGGATGAATATTGTCTATAATCATTTCAGGAAAGACATAATTATACCTGTATATTCTTGATACCATCTTGTAACGCTCTGTTTTGTCTACATCAGATAATATAGTTTTTATATAAGGTCTGTCATAGAAGAAGCGTAAATGAGCCAAGAATTTATGATTGTCACTAAGAGTCAAATCATACCATGGGGTTATGTCATAAATTAAGACTTTGGGGTAATACCGGTCTTCTATTATCCTAATGAAACCATACGTACAAATGATTCCATTGGCGAAGAGACCACAATCGTAAGCCGTCATTCCAAGAGTGTCACTTAGAATAGCCGGATTATAATGACGCACGGCTCGGGATGACCCGAAAATCAATACGTCCTGGTTTGTATTGTTCGCGATATAGTTCTTACGCGCAGTCTCTCCTCCCTTGGCATTTTCAAACAGCTTTCTCCCTATGATATTTAATGAGAAATCACATGCCAGAAAGAGCAAGGCAAATGCACACAGACACAATATGAACTTCTTCATGATAATCAAAAACTTACATAAATAAACTGACTGCTGTCGAAAACGCCTGTCAGCAATATGATAATGACAAGGGCAAGGTAAGTGCACCACCTCACGACCTTCTTTTTGTTGTTCATCAATGAGAATCTGTGTGGGAAGGATTCCTGTATAAACTCGGAAACGATGACTATTGATGCAGACAAAAGCGAGAAGAACGTATTGGTCTTGCTCGGGTCCAACAAACTTCCCCCTTGAGTAAACATCCTTGCTATGACCCCTGCACCTTCAAATATGGTCGGCATTCTGAATATAGTCCATAGGAAATTGATTAGAATAAAAGTCACCACTATTCTTGGAATTCTTGTCAAGAACTTCTTGCTCTCGCATCGTTGCAGGCCAAATGCTTTCTCGATTACCTGAAATATTCCATGTAGCAGCCCCCAAACGATGAATGTCCAGTTGGCTCCATGCCATATTCCACTTACAAGAAAAGTGATGAGAATGTTGAAGTAGTTGCGGGTCTTGCTGCAACGGCTACCACCAAGAGGAATGTAAACATAGTCTTTTAACCAAGTGGAAAGCGATATGTGCCAACGACGCCAGAAATCGGTTACTGAAACAGAGAAATAGGGGCGGTTGAAGTTGTTGATAAGTTCAAAGCCCATCAGCCTGCCTACACCTACCGCCATCAATGAATATCCGGCGAAATCGCCGTATATCTGAAAAGAATAGGCAAAACTGGCCACAAGGCAAGAGATGCCTGAATTGTACTGCCAGTTGTCGAAAACCGTGTCTACATACAACCCAAGGCGGTCGGCCATGACTACCTTCAGGAACATTCCCCAAAGCAGGAATTTCAGCCCCGCTACGGCTTGGTTATAATCAAAGATTCTGTTTGCCTTTATCTGCGGCAGGAGGTCTCTGGCTTTGCTTATCGGTCCGGATAAAATCTGTGGAAAGAATGATACGAACAGCATGTAATCCCACCAGTTCCTTTCTGCCACTATCCGCTTGTAATAGACATCGAAAAGATAACCTACCGCTTGAAACGTGAAAAATGATATACCCACCGGTATAGCCCAATTGAGGCCGGGAATATTTGCTGATATTCCCACTGACGCCAACAGACTGCTTAGAGTGTCGTTA
>JAJPYV010000058.1 GCA_021204735.1 Prevotella sp. | reverse complement strand
AAGTTATACATAAATCTTAAAAGAACAGAGTTATTCCAGAAAATGGCATTATATTTGTAAATCATTATACTGAAATCAAAATTTTTAAAACTATGTCAACAACAGGAATTATAATTTTAGTGGTTGTCGTATTGCTCGTCATTTGGTGCGTTAGCTTATACAACAACTTGGTTAAATTGAGAAACAACCGTGAAAATGCTTTCGCTAACATTGATGTTCAACTGAAACAGCGTCACGACCTCGTACCACAACTCGTATCAACTGTAAAGGGTTATGCAACGCATGAGAGGGAAACGCTGCAGAGAGTTACTGATGCTCGTGCAGCAGCAATGGGCGCAACTACAATAAACGACAAGATAAAGACGGAAAATGCGTTGTCAAGCGCATTGGCAGGTCTGAAAATCTCTCTCGAAGCATATCCTGAACTTAAAGCAAACCAAAACTTCTTGCAATTGCAAAGTGAAATTTCTGATATAGAGAATAAGCTCGCTGCTGTACGTCGTTTCTTTAATTCTGCAACTAAGGAGTTGAACAACGCTGTACAGACATTCCCGTCAAACATCTTCGCATCCTTATTCGGCTTCCATAAAGAACCGATGTTCGAGGTACCACAGGAGGAACGTGCTACATACGATAAAGCCCCAGAAATTAATTTTTAAAGAATAATTTTTCATTCTTCAGTTTCCTATCCAAGAGGAATCTCAAGAGGACTGAATTTTTATTTTTTATCTTTTATCTTTTATTTTTCAGAATGAAATACGTCGGAATGTACACCCAAATCAGGCGCAACAATATGCTTACGATAGTGTTGCTCTTGATGTTTCCCATCATCATATTGGGCATGATTTGGATTTTCTTGGCATTGGTGAACTACTTCGGTAATGGGTATTACGACCAATATGGCAACGTGGTACACGAACTGGACGCAGCAACAGTGAATTATTACTTCATAAGCACTATCCCGTGGGTAATTGTTGGAGTAGGCGTATGGTTTATCATAGCCTATTTCTCCAACACGTCAATGGTGCGTAACGCCACTGGTGCACACCCTGTGACACGCATGGAAAATCCAAGGATTTACAACATAGTGGAAAATCTTTGCATGACATGCAACATGGATATGCCCAAGATAAACATCGTCAACGATCAACAGCTCAATGCTTTCGCAAGTGGAATAGACAAGAATAGTTATACAGTTACACTGACTACAGGAATAATAGACCGACTCAACGATGATGAACTTGCTGGCGTGATAGCCCACGAGTTGACACATATCCGTAATCGGGACACACGATTACTTATCACCAGCATAATCTTTGTGGGTATAATCTCAACAATTATGAGTTTGGTGATTCAGATGATGTACAATGCCATGTGGTTCGGTGGAGGAAGGCGAAGGAGCAACGATGATAAAAATAGCGGTATTTCCATTATCGTCATCCTGCTCATCGGTGTTATTTGCTGTGCCATTGCTTATTTCTTCACATTGATTACTCGTTTTGCTATATCTCGCAAACGAGAATATATGGCTGACGCCGGCGGGGCAGAACTGTGTGGCAATCCTTTGGCTCTCGCCTCTGCTCTCCGCAAGATTTCAGGCGACCCTGGTCTTGCCAATGTGAAAAGGGATGATATAGCACAACTGTTCATAATTCATCCACAACATTTCGCACCTGGAATGATGAGTTTTTTCAACTCGCTTTTCAGTACTCATCCCGACACTAAAAAAAGAATAGAGATTTTGGAGCAATTCTGATTGAGCGCACTCTGTAATAATCTTACCATAAACACAACAAATGAGCAATAAGAAAGGTTTGATAGCATTAAGTCCGTTGATAGTTTTCATCGGACTTTACCTTATAACGTCAATCATTGCTAATGATTTCTATGCCGTTCCAATAAGTGTGGCATTTCTTATTTCAAGCATTTATGCAGTGGCAATATCACGTGGCTCTACGCTCTCTGAACGTATCGTGACGTTTAGTCATGGAGCGGGAACGGAAAACATAATGCAAATGTTGTGGATATTTGTTCTTGCAGGTGCTTTCGCAAGTACTGCAAGGGAAATAGGTTGTATAGATTCAACAGTTAATCTGATGTTGCGCATTCTACCTGGCAATATGGTGTTGTCTGGGTTATTCCTTGCCACATGCATTATCAGTTTGTCTATCGGCACAAGCGTTGGTACAATTGTGGCTCTCGTACCCATTGCTGCTGGATTGGCAGAGGGTACTGACACGAGTGTATCTCTTATGACTGCTGTAGTGGTTGGTGGCGCATTCTTCGGTGACAACCTGTCTTTCATATCTGATACAACTATAGCTGCTACTTCGTCACAAGGTTGCAGAATGAGCGATAAGTTTAAAGCCAACTCATTCATCGCTATACCGGCAGCAATCATAATCCTATTTCTATACACCGTTATGGGACTTGATATCAGTTCACCAAATGGTGCCCTGCCTACCAATTATATTAAAATATTGCCATACGCGGCTGTTCTCATAACTGCCTTCATGGGTTTCAATGTAATGACCGTATTGACGATAGGTATCGCCCTTACTGGAATTATCGGTTTTGCCGACGGATCATACAACTTATACGGTTGGTTTGGTGCCATGGGGAAAGGTGTTCTTGACATGAGCGAACTCATCATCATTACTATGCTTGCAGGCGGACTGTTTGAGGTAATACGCAGTCAAGGTGGTATTGACTACATCATACAGAAAATTACACGGCATATTCATGGCAAACGTGGTGCTGAATTTGTAATAGGATCTCTTGTGGCATTAGCTGACGTATGCACTGCAAACAACACAGTGGCAATTATCACAGTAGGTGGAATAGCGAAAAAAATCAGTGATGCATTCGGTGTAGACAACCGCAGAACAGCAAGCATTCTTGACACAGCAGCTTGCTTTATGCAAGGCATAATACCTTACGGAGCTCAAATCCTTATGGCGGCGGGATTATCAAAACTCAATCCTATTGACATTTTGCCATACCTTTATTATCCTTTCGTATTGGGATTTGTAACTGTTTTGGCAATTATTTTCAGATTTCCGAAAAAATACGCATAACCAATTGAAAAAGCTGAAATGCCACCCAATGTAGGGACTTTAATTTATTAAGTCCGCACGCCACAACGGGGCGTATAATACATACACAATCCCTGAAATATAGAAACAAAAAAATCCATGCCTGATTGGGCATGGATTTTCTCTAAAAAACGGCGGCTACCTGCTCTCCCACGATTTAACGTAGTACCATCGGCGCGG
>JAJPYV010000376.1 GCA_021204735.1 Prevotella sp. | reverse complement strand
CTCTCTATTATGGTTGTATGATTATCAAGACTGGTGATGCCGACGGCCAGATTAGTGGTGCTCTGAGTACTACTGGTGATACTCTTCGCCCTGCTTTACAGATTATCAAGTGCTCACCGGGCATTACTTGTGTAAGTGGCGCAATGTTGCTTGTAACAAAGCAACCTCAATATGGTGAGAATGGTATTCTCGTAGTTGGTGACGTCGCTGTAACTCCAATGCCGGATGCAGCACAACTTGCCCAGATAGCTGTTTGTACAGCTCAGACAGCTAAGTCTGTAGCGGGTTTCGCTGATCCTCGTGTAGCAATGTTGAGCTTCTCTACTAAGGGAAGTGCAAGTCATGAGGTTGTAGACAAGGTAGTTGAGGCTACAAAGTTGGCTAAGGAACTCGACCCGACACTCAAGGTTGACGGCGAACTCCAGGCAGACGCTGCTCTCGTTCCGTCAGTAGGCGCAAAGAAAGCTCCAGGCAGTGACATAGCAGGAAAGGCAAATGTCCTCGTATTCCCATGTCTTGAGGTTGGAAACATCGCCTATAAACTCGTTCAGCGTCTTGGCGACGCAGTGGCTCTCGGTCCGATTCTTCAGGGTATCGCACGTCCAGTTAACGACCTAAGTCGTGGTTGCTCTGTTGACGACATTTATAAGATGGTAGCTATCACGGCTTGCCAGGCTATGGATGCTAAAAAGTAAGTATCATTTTTAAAGGAGACGAAAAACATGAAAATATTAGTATTGAATTGTGGTAGCTCATCCATCAAATATGCATTGTATAACATGGATGATAAGTCGGTCATGACTTCTGGTGGCGCAGAGCGTGTCGGTCTTGACGGGGCTTTTGTTAAAGTGAAACTTGCCAACGGAGAGAAGAAACAGATTATGCACGACATCCCGGAGCATACGGAGGGGGTGAAATTCATATTCTCACTGCTTACTGACCCGGAGATTGGTGTTATAAAAGACTTGAAGGAAATCAACGCCGTAGGTCACCGCATGGTGCATGGTGGAGAGAAGTTCAACAAGAGTGTGTTGCTGACAAAAGAGGTGTTGAAGGCTTTTGAGGATGTCAGCGACCTCGCTCCTCTACATAATCCTGCAAATCTTAAGGGCGTAAAGGCTGTCAGTGAACTGATGCCGGGTTTGCCACAGGTTGGCGTATTCGATACGGCTTTCCACCAGACAATGCCTGCTCATTCATATCTTTATGCTATCCCTTACGAATTATATCAACAGTATGGTGTACGCCGTTATGGCTTCCACGGAACAAGTCACCGCTATGTCTCAAAGCGTGTTTGCGACTTCCTTGGCGTAAACCCTGCTGACAAGAAGATTATCACTTGCCACGTTGGTAACGGTGGTAGTGTTGCTGCTGTTTACAAAGGAAAGTGTGTTGATACGTCAATGGGCCTTACTCCTCTTGAGGGCTTGATGATGGGTACTCGTAGTGGTGATATCGACGGTGGCGCTATCACTTATTTGCAAAAGAAACTAAATCTTGATGCTGACGGAATGTCCAACTTCCTCAACAAAAAGTGTGGTCTTCTCGGTGTTACTGGTGTTTCTTCTGATATGCGTGAGGTTGACGCTGCTGTCGCAAAGGGCAATGAGAGAGCTAAGGTTGCCATTGATATGTACAACTACCGTATCAAGAAATATATCGGTGCATACGCTGCTGCTATGGGTGGCTGTGATATTATAGTATTCACGGCAGGTGTAGGTGAGAACCAGTGTGCAATGCGTGAGGATGTTTGTAGAGGCCTTGACTTCATGGGCGTTGCCTTTGATGTTGAGAAGAATGATGAAGTTCATGGTGAGGAAGCTGTTATCTCTACTCCTGACTCTAAGGTTACAGTATGCGTTATTCCTACCGATGAGGAGTTGATGATCGCTTCTGATACAGCAGCTTTGGTACAGGCTTAATTTGATTTTAAGTTTAAATAAGGCTCAAAGCCGTTATACAAAAAATCACCACAAATATTTGTGGTGATTTTTTATG
Organism: Prevotella sp.; assembly: GCA_021204735.1. Lineage (GTDB taxonomy): Bacteria > Bacteroidota > Bacteroidia > Bacteroidales > Bacteroidaceae > Prevotella. Next base: position 1,280 of record JAJPYV010000376.1, on the reverse strand, counting down.
GGGTTTTAATTTTTTTTTGATTTCAATTAGTCGATTTCTTCATCAGCCTCGTAGCCGCCCATTTCACGAATGGCATTCTTCAGCATTGTGTATTGCTGGAAAAGGTTGTTGACAGCATCTTCTCCCTGTGTATAGTCGTGCATAGGACTCTTGAGGAAGAAACTGAGGAAACGCTGAATACCATATCTTCCTGCACGTGCGGCGAGGTCGCTTAGCAATGTGAGGTCAAGCAACAGCGGCGCAGCGAGAATTGAATCTCTACATAGGAAGTTGATCTTAATCTGCATTGGATAACCCATCCAACCGAAGATGTCGATATTGTCCCAACCTTCCTTATTGTCGTTGCGTGGAGGATAATAGTTGATACGTACCTTATGATAATAATTTGTGTACAAGTCTGGTTGTATCTCTGGTTTCAGAATTGTCTCTAATGTTGAGAGTTTTGACACTTCCTTCGTGCGGAAATTATCCGGCTCATCAAGTACAAGACCGTCTCTGTTGCCCAATATGTTTGTTGAGAACCAACCGCTCAGTCCAAGACAACGTGTACCGATAATTGGCGCAAAACCGCTCTTTACAAGAGTCTGACCAGTTTTGAAGTCTTTACCGGCAATAGGCATCTTTGTTTGTTCTGCCAATTCCCACATCGCAGGAATATCAACCGTAGTGTTCGGCGCTCCCATAATAAATGGTGCACCTTCCTTTAATGCAGCGTATGCATAGCACATGGATGGTGCGATGTGCTTGCGGTCGTCTGCTTTCATGGCTTCTTCCAAAGAGTTCAAAGAACCGTGTACTTTGAGGTCAACAGGTACATAAATCTCAGTTGATGCAGCCCAGATAACTACAATACGATTGCAATTGTTTGCTTCCTTGAAATTCTTGATGTCCTTGCGAAGCTCTTCCACCATGTCCCAACGTGTCTTGCAGTCCTTTACGTTGTCTCCGTCTATGCGTTTCGCATAGTTTTTGTCAAAGGCAGCCTTCATTGGAACAATCTTTTCAAGATCTTCCTTAACTGAGTTTATGTCCTTTTCTTTCAAAACCTCAGCATACATGGCGGCTTGGTAGGCATTCTGTGGATATACATCCCATGCCCCAAACACGATATCATCCAACTTGGCCAATGGTACAATGTCGCCATAATGGAGGTACTTTTTGTCCGCACCTTTGCCAACACGGATTTTGTCATACTGTGTCATTGAGCCAATGGGCTTTCCTAAACCGCGGCGAGTCATAAACACACCCGTCATGAATGTTGTTGATACTGCTCCACAACC
>JAJPYV010000002.1:778-3286 GCA_021204735.1 Prevotella sp. | reverse complement strand
CATGCGTATCAAGTCTCGCCGCCGCAACCCTGTTCTTGCCGACATTTTCAGCCGCCTAAAATACATGGAACGACGAGGCAGCGGTTTCAAGAAAATATGTCAGGACTACAGACTTCAGTCCAACTATCGGGAAGAACGGCATCCGCAATTCTATTCCGATAATTACGATTTTACGCTGACACTCTTCAATTTAAACTACGGAGTAGAGAATTTTGAATCGCTTTCATTGCCCCAAATTGCCCCAAATATATCCGATACCGACAATATCGAAAACTTTTTGAAAGTTCTTCGTATGTTCCCTGGTGGAACTATCAGACAGTTATCAAAGGAAACCGGCTTTTCGGAACGCATGGTAAAATACTACATTAAGTATTTGAAGGAATCTGGTGACATCCGCCGCATTGGAAGCAACAGAAAAGGTTACTGGGAAGTCATAAAAACAGACTGATAGGAACTTATTATCAAGACATAAAGACAAAACGGCATAAACATTTAAATGGAGGTGCGCTGCCAATGTGCTATTTATCTCAATGTTAAATAAAAAACACTAAAACAGGACGCATAAATGCGTTTTATCAATTTTATTTATTAATTTTGTAACAGAAATTAGTAACTTAAAATTTATAATTCATGGAAAATAACTTAGAATTAATCGCACAGTGTGAGGCCAAAGCTAAACAATGGCTGTCACCAGTTTTCGATGCAGACACACAGGCTGCTGTTAAGGCAATGCTTGAGAATGAGGACAAGACCGACTTGATCGAGAGTTTCTACAAGATCTTAGAGTTTGGTACTGGTGGTCTTCGTGGTATAATGGGTGCCGGTAGCAACCGTATGAACATTTATACCGTTGGTATGGCAACACAGGGATTTGCTAACTATCTGAAGATCAACTTCGCTGACAGAGAGCAGATATCTGTTGTAGTTTGCCACGACTGCCGTAACAACAGTCGCTTGTTCGCAGAGACAGTAGCTAACATATTCTCAGCTAATGGCATCAAGGTTTATCTGTTCGACGACATGCGTCCTACTCCTGAGTGCTCATTCGCTATCCGTTATCTCGGTTGCCAGAGTGGTGTGAATATCACAGCAAGCCACAACCCACGTGAATACAACGGTTACAAGGCTTATTGGGAAGATGGCGCACAGGTTCTCTCTCCACACGATAAGGGCATTATCGATGAGGTTAACAAGGTTACTGTAGAGGATGTTAAGTTCGAAGGCAACAAGGATTTGATTCAGATTATCGGTGAGGATGTCGACAAGGTTTATCTCGACCTTATCCATGGCATTTCCATTGACCCTGAGGTAATCAAGCGCCAGAAAGATCTTAAGATTGTCTATACTCCGTTGCACGGTACCGGTATGAAACTCATCCCTCGTTCACTGAAACTTTGGGGATTTGAGAATGTCAACTGCGTAAAGGAGCAGATGGTTAAGAGTGGCGACTTCCCGACAGTGGTAAGTCCTAACCCAGAATATCCAGAGGCTTTGTCTCTCGCTCTCCGTGACGCAAAGGCTATTGACGCTGATATCGTTATGGCTTCCGACCCTGATGCTGACCGTGTAGGTATGGCATGCAAGAACGACAAGGGAGAGTGGATCCTCATCAACGGTAACCAGACTTGCTTGATTTTCTTGTATTATATCATCAAGAACCGTCAGGCAGTAGGCAAGATGAAACCGACTGACTTCATCGTTAAGACTATCGTTACTACTGAGGTTATCCGTAAGGTTGCTGAGAAACAGAATATTGAGATGCGTGACGTTTACACTGGTTTCAAGTGGATTGCTCGTGAGATTGCTTTGTCAGAAGGCAAACAGCAGTACATCGGTGGCGGTGAGGAAAGCTATGGCTTCTTGGCAGAGGACTTTGTCCGTGATAAGGATGCAGTTTCCGCTTGTTCTCTCCTTGCTGAGATTTGTGCTTGGGCTAAGGATCAGGGCAAGACTCTCTACGACCTCGTAATGGATATCTATCTTGAGTATGGTTTCTCAAAAGAGACTACCGTTAATGTGGTAAAGCCAGGCAAGAGCGGTGCTGATGAGATTAAGCAGTTGATGACCGACTATCGCAACAATCCTCCTAAAGAATTGGGCGGCAGTAAGATTGTCGTTTGGAAAGACTATCAGAAACTTGAGCAGACCGACGCTCAGGGCAATGTTACAAAGATTGACATGCCTGAAACAAGCAACGTTCTGCAGTGGTTCTGCGATGATGAGACTAAGATTAGCGTTCGTCCTTCTGGTACAGAACCTAAGATTAAGTTCTACATCGAGATTAAGGACACTATGAAGTGCAGTGGTTGCTACGAGCGTTGTCTCGAAGCCGCAAACGATAAGATTGAGGCTATCAAGAAGTCATTGGATCTCAAGTAATTTGACTGATTATTTATATGACAAAAGTTTCCACTGGTTTATTCAGTGTAAACTTTTGTCGTTATTTATTAATTTATGTTTTCACATATATGTAATTTTAGGATTGGAAAATTCAATAACATAAAAACA
>JAJPYV010000002.1:0-768 GCA_021204735.1 Prevotella sp. | reverse complement strand
TTCAATGTGAGACAAAAGTTTTCATTAGTTTCAGTGAAGACTTTTGTCTTTATTTATTAATGTGTTTCGCAGATATGTATTTTTTAAAACAATTCAATAACATAAAAACATTTGAGTATGGTAAGGAGAAGAAGAACAACAAACACAGGTATTCCAGGACTGTCTTTCTCATGGAAGAGAGCATTGGGTATTTCAAGAGCAAGAACTAATTTCGCCCGAAAAACAGGCATCCCAACCACAAGGGCTGGTATGGAGCGCAAAATAGGAAACACAATCCTTAAAGCTCTGTTCGGGAAATAACCACTATGTAACCGCAACGCATCCGTGTTAATATTTATTAAAAGAAACTGCCGTTCCGTGCGGTGGTGTAGGGGAATCTGTAACTTTGCATTTTGGAATTGTATCAATAACTAACTTGAAAACAGGAGGAAGATTATCATGGCAAGACCTATAGAGGAGACACCAGTTATTACAGGAAAAGATGCTGAGCGTTTCGAGGAGGAGATTAAGCATCGGAGACCAGAGGACCCCGAGATGATAGAGTATGCGGAGAGGCTCTGCGAACAGCTCGGTCTCAGCGAAGCGTTGGGATTCTGACCTGTTTTCGCCACCTAATTTAAGAATCGACACTACAAGTATATGTGGTTAGGATTTTTGAGTTAATATGGGTAATGCAAGCGATTTTTACCCACGTTCACACAATGTAGGGACACAATTTATTGAGTCCGCTCGTTCTGAAAGAACGAATAATAGCCTGAAATATTGCAA
>JAJPYV010000399.1 GCA_021204735.1 Prevotella sp. | reverse complement strand
AAACACACTTTCAAAGTTGAACGATGCCACTGAACGCATTAACGACTTCGCAAAATCATCCCTTTTCTGTGGGTCTGTCACGAATTGGGTTAAGGCACTGAATATATTCACTCTGTTTTTCCCTGACGTTACGACAGAAAAGTTTCTCGCATTCAAATTGGCAATGTCTATTAACGTGGCATCCAAACGGGTGGAAAAATCACCATCTCCCGATGAGTTGTATAAATGTGCTAATGTATGGTTCGGTTTCAGTCTTGGAACGGTTGACGAGAGATAACTGAATAGGTCGTCCACCTCATCTTCTGTGAACTTGTCATACTCCTCATCCCAGTTTTTTGCATTGCTTAACCGCTCTCCGTATTTCTTATCCTTTTTTGCCTCATACCCGAACTTGTCATTGAAATATTTATACAGAAACATCTCGGTGATGATTTTATACTCGCTCCCGCTGTTTGCCAACCCGAATGCGGATGTTGTTGACTTTAACGAATCAATAAGGGCAATGGTTGCCTCTGTTATATCTTGATTGCGGTTTTCCATTTTTATCTTGACTGAATTTGATTATATTGGTTGATATATTCTCCTACAATGAGGTTGTTGATGAACTTGCGGTCGGATATTTCCGATTCTATGCCTAAATCCCTCAACTGACTGCTTATCATGGCAAGGGTGTCCTGCCTGAAATTTTCCTCATTGGCTATTATGTTGATATTGTAATATAGCTGTTTGTCTATCTCTTTCTTCATCTGCGACAGACTGTCGGCTATTCTGTATTCTTCCTTTGAGATAATCGGGCGTTCCCGTTTCTGGTTTTCTTCCTGTATGCGCTTATGTACCCGGGCGAAACGCTCATCGCCTTTGTATTTCTTTTTCAGAATATTATTACGATGATTTATCTCACGGATTTTTTTCATTACGACATCCATATAGTCAATACTCTCTTTCGCTTCCTGAACATTTTGGGGGATATATCCTCTCTTTCTGAAATATTCCCGGAACTCATCGGCGAGATTCACGTATTTCTCATCGACATGGTCAAAATTCGCCTCAAACTCCGCCTGCACTCTCTCACAATGTTCACGGATATTATTTATCCTTACTTGTAGCTCCTCCGCTATTCCCTTCTTGAACTCAAATTCTATTTCCGACAGGGCTACATTGATTATGCCTGACACATCGGCTTTGTGCTCGTTGTTCTCCAACAAATTGAGACGTTCAATGCGGTTTGTAACTTCTGAAATTAGTGTGGGAACTGTTCCATGCGGCAGACTGTTGATCTTAAGCTTTAGAATATCATCGCCAAATGCCCTGACCTGATTGATAATTGCCTTTGCGTTGACAAGCGTGGAGCGCAATGTATATAGGTTTTCCTTATTATCTATTTCGTCTATCTCTTTTCTGAACTCCTCTAAATTATCACAGGTGTAATTGAACAATACACTGCGTATTTCATCTATCTGTTCCATAATCTGCTCTTTATCAACAATTATGGATTCTCCTACAGTCTGTGTCTGCCCTGTCTCTGCAATGTCTGCCGTGCGGTTCAATTCCTGAAGATAACGGTTGTTGGTTTCCTCAAATTTTTCCTTGATGTTGACAAAATCAACAACATATCCGTATCTGAAATCTTTATATGGACGGTTCACTCTTGTCAATGCCTGCAACAGGTCGTGTCCGTCGAGACTGCGCCCTAAGTAAAGTTTTTTCAAGCGTGGCGCATCAAAACCTGTCAGCAACATCCTATTCACAATCAATATGTCAACTGTCTGCTTCTTCTTGAATTCATCTATATATGCCTTCCGCTCGTCCCTGTCTCCTTCGTCATGTAATATCAAAGAGGATATTAACGGTTTATAATGTCCGTATTCAAGCATCGGGTCTGCCGCCATCTTTATTTCCGCATATTGCTTATCTTCTTTTTCGTAACGTTTCTGCCACAAATCATACAGTTTGCGTGCCTGTGGATTTGTCTTACATACTATCATCGCTCCTACGGTGTCATCATCCTGCTCAATGCGAAACTTCTTAAAATCTTCAATGATATAGTCAATCAATGCATTGAGATATGATGTGTTCTCAATGATTGTATCAGGTACGAAATCTCTTTTTTTAATCTTTACATTCGTCAGCTCGTCGAGAATAGATCTCAATTTCTCCTTGTATATCGTTTCTATCGGCTCACGCATAAGTTTCAGAGTATAGCCGTCTGCTATCGACTTGTCATAGTAGTATGTGTCTATATAATCTCCGAACACCCGCCAGGATTCTCTTTCTTCCCTAAGCAGAGGCGTTCCTGTCAGGGCTATCTTCACTGAATTCTTGTCTGCCTCTAACAGGTTTGCAAGAAAACTGCCTTTCGGATTATAACCCCTATGTGCCTCGTCTATGAAGAATATCCTTTGTAACTTTGTTCCGTATGTTGATTCGATTTTTATTTCTCCGTGATCCAACTCAAACTTTTGTATGTTCACAACCATTATTTCGGCTCTGCCTTCTGCATTTTCTGTCAGATCTATACTGTGGATATCTGCCATCAGTTCTTCCCTGCTGTTCGCACTTCTCACATATAATCCTCTTGACGCAAATTCGTCTTTCGCCTGCTCCATCAGATCAAGACGGTCAACAATAAAGTAGAACTTCACGGCTGTTTCTTTCTTTGCATAGAAATCTATCAGACTGCGTACCGAGTAATATGCCAATGCTGTCTTTCCGCTCCCCTGTGTGTGCCAGATAATCCCGCTTTTCACTCCTAATTCTAATTTTCTGCGGATGGCAAAAGAGGCAAAGAGTTGCTGATAGCGCATTATATGTTTCTCAAGCTGTGTGGTTTTACTGCCATCCTCCAACTCTACTTTTTTATCTACGTATGCAAAACCGTATCTAAGCAAAAATAAAAAGCGTTCTCTACTTAGCATGGAAGTCAGAATCCTATTGGTCGGTGTGTTGACATCTTTATTTGTATCGTATTCCGGCAGATTTTTTATCACTACACAATTGCGGTGTTTCAGTATTTGTTTCTCCACTTCTTCTGAAACATCAAGATATGGATAACCAGCAATATAATTCTTCTCCTCCTCACGGAACACATTGAAGAATGCCTTGCTTGTTGACGGACAGCAATAGAATGCTCCTTGTATCGGTACTCTGTTCTCGTTGTCATATTCCTGATTGTTTGAGAATATCATCAACTGGGTGATGTTCATAAACCTGCGGAACTTGTCATTCCTCATCCGCTTGTTTATCCTTTCCCGTTCTGCAAGTATTCCATCACGGTTGTTGGGCTTCTTAAC
>JAJPYV010000143.1 GCA_021204735.1 Prevotella sp. | reverse complement strand
AAAAAGTGATATAAAAAGTGATATAAAAAGTGAGCAGAAAATAGACAATATTATATTGAAACTCATAAAAGAAATACCAACAATATCTCATATCAAACTCGCAGAAATGACTGGTAAATCAAAAACTACAATATATAATCATATATCAAAACTTAAAACTTCTGGTCGTATCAAGCATATTGGTGATAAAAATGGTGGGCATTGGGAAATACAAGAGTAATACTTTAATAAAGGCTGTAAGATAAAGGTTTTAAGAAAAGGGTGACCCTCTAAGTGATATAAAAAGTGATATAAAAAGTGATATAAAAAGTGACCTGTAAAAATTGAATTTATATGTATTATGTATCAAAAAGAATGGAGATAGCGGGTTGTCATCGCCTCAATCTCTCGTATGAAAGCAAATGTGGCGTGCTTCACGGTCACAACTGGATTATTACTGTCTATTGCAGGGCGAAAGAACTGAATAAAGACGGTATGGTTGTGGATTTCAAGCAGGTGAAAGAGAAGATACATGGTTATCTCGACCATGGCAACTTCAACGAGCTTTTGCCTTTCAATCCTACGGCAGAGAATATAGCACGGTGGTGTACGGAGCAGATTCCAGAATGTTATAAAACAAAAGTTCAGGAGTCGGAAAGCAATGTCGCTATCTACATAGAGGATGACTATGAGGATAAATGAGATTTTTTATTCTCTACAAGGTGAAGGAGCATACGTGGGTACACCATGTGTGTTCATCCGTTTTGCAGGGTGTAATTTAAACTGCCATTTCTGCGATACTGAGTTTAATATGTTTACAGAAATGAGCGAGAATGAGGTCATCGATGAAGTTAAGAAATTCCCTACTAATCATGTAATACTTACAGGCGGTGAACCAACTTTGCAACTTACTATTTCACTGTTGGATAAACTTCACGATGTGGGCAAAAAGATACATATTGAGACTAACGGCACGCAAGCGATTGACAGCGAAATGGCAAGAAAGATTGACTGGATAACATGTTCGCCTAAATTTGAATTTAACCAGAATGCACAACTGAAATTAGCTTTTATGAATGAACTCAAAGTTGTGTATATGGGTCAGGATATGAGTATATATGATGATTTGTTGAATATTTCAGATTGCTTATTCTACCTGCAACCATGTGATACAGGTGACGTTGTGAAAAACGAGGAGATTATCGATAAGACAATACTATACATAAAAGAACATCCAAACTGGCGGTTGTCATTGCAAGTTCACAAGTTGTTGAACATACAGTAGTCAATTTTATTCATTTACGGAGAAAGTTAGTCATTTACTTTGATAATGAAATTTCTGGATAATTATTTGGAATTAGAAATAATATTGCTACATTTGCCACATTGACATAAATGTCTAACTTAAAACCAATAAGAAGTATGAAAATCGGAATTCCAAAGGAGATTAAGAACAATGAGAACCGTGTCGGAATGACCCCGGCAGGAGTGGCAGAATTAGTGAAGCATGGGCATGAGGTGTACGTGCAGCATACAGCAGGAATAGGCAGTGGTTTTCCTGATGAAGACTATGTTTCGGCAGGAGCCAAAATATTGCCTACGATAGAGGAGACATACGCCATTGCTGATATGATTGTGAAGGTGAAGGAACCTATCGCACCAGAGTATCCGTTGGTTAAGAAAGGTCAGTTGCTTTTCACCTACTTCCATTTTGCCAGTGACCGTGAATTGACAGACGCTATGATTAAGAGTGGTGGCGTGTGCCTCGCATACGAGACAGTGCAGTTGGCAGACCGTTCATTGCCATTGCTCGTACCTATGAGTGAGGTGGCTGGTCGTATGGCAGCAATCAACGGTGCATACTACTTGCAAAAGACGAAGGGAGGCAAGGGAAAACTTATTTGCGGTGTTCCTGGAGTTAAGCCAGTGAAAGTATTGGTACTTGGTGGCGGTATAGTAGGGCAGGCTGCCGCACGTGTTGCTGCCGGTATGGAGGCGAATGTTGTTATAGCAGATATTTCGTTGCCGTTGCTTAGAAAACTGTCTATTTCCATGCCGCCGAATGTTACCACAATCTACTCGTCGTATCACAATATCGTGCAGGAACTTAAAGATGTCGACATTGTAATCGGGTCTGTTCTCGTGCCAGGAGACAAGGCACCGCACCTTATCAACCGTGAAATGCTCAAGATGATGGAGCCAGGAACAGTGCTTGTGGATGTTGCTATTGACCAGGGCGGCTGTTTTGAGACATCACATCCTACTACCCACAGTGAACCTACATACGAGGTAGATGGCATATTGCATTACGCTGTTGCCAATATTCCTGGTGCTGTGCCTAACACGTCAACAATTGCACTTACAAACGCCACACTAAGATATGCTTTGGCATTGGCAGATAAGGGTTGGCAGAAAGCATGCAAGGATGACGCTGCTTTGGCAAAAGGACTTAATGTAGTGGAAGGCAAGGTTACGTTCAAAGCTGTTGCTGACGTATATGGCTTGCCTTACGAGCCAATCTGTTTGTAATTTATGAGATATAATAATACGAAGAAAGCCCGCAGGTTGTGCGGGCTTTCTTGATTATTCAGAATTTGTTATTTTTCCAATTCTCTGTTGTTGAACGTGTTGTTAAGCAGTTGTTTGTACATATAGTACTGTGCCATATCGAGTACATAACTCATATTGGTCAAGTCCTTGTTAACTGCATTTTTTATTATAGAATCACGCTCCTCACCAGTTTCCTCTGTTGCGTTAAGCATATCAGCACAGAATGACGTATGTATGTCTTTTACTTCTTCCAACTGTTCTGATGTGAGTTCCAAGTAGTCAGCTAACATATCGTAGTTTACTGACATATCGTATGATTTAGCGTTCTCTACACTGTTCAACTCTTCGTTCTCTGCAAATGTCATAGTTATGCTAAGCACTGCTACAACTATCAAAAACAATCTTTTCATAATCTTTTTCCTTTCTTTTTTATTTAAACCTTAAACTTCGTTTGATTTTCCTCACGCTCAACAATTCAAATAAATTTGATTGTGTTCGCTTAATCGGAAAATTGGGAGTTAGTACTTTTCTCTCGAACCACTTCATCCCGTTATCTTAATTATCTTTTTTATATTGAGCTTTGATTAATATCTCTGCCCTTTTTTGTCATTTATCAAGCAAAAGTGGATTTTTAATTTTTAACTTTTAACTTGAAAATTGTCCGCAGGACTTTTTCATCCCTTTTGACGTTGCAAAGATACGACGGTTTTTCAATATGTTGTTCAAAAAATTGTGACTGTTTGCGTTAACAGTGGTGTTTTAT
>JAJPYV010000337.1 GCA_021204735.1 Prevotella sp. | reverse complement strand
GTTACGATACAACCACAGGGGAAATGATACCTTTGGAAAACCGAATTGGATTGCTCGACCGCAAATTGCGGGTTGTGAGTGAAAATGTTGACAATTCAGGTGAATGGCTGAAATGGGCACAAGTCGCTTTCAAAAGCACATACGGATATGAATGGCAGGGAGACAATCTGCTGTTGGCACGAGAGAACTTATTGATTACTTTCATAGATTATTACCGTGCTAAATTCGGCAGAAATCCCATGCTAAAATCATTAAAATATATCGCATATATTGTCTCTTGGAACTTGTGGCAAATGGATGGACTTAAAGGCGTGATACCTGATACATCTGAAGAAAATTCCTTAAATCTATTGCAATCTGACAATCATAGTCAAATGCTTCCTTTTGAAGAATCCGATAAGGAAATTGACAAGAAGAAAAGAATTGACTGTTTAATTCGTGACTGGAACGCAAGACCTCCAAAAGATAAAATCCCGTTCAAAATCCTTATAGAATAAACGATTACCACCATGAAGAAATTTTTTGCAGCTCCTAAACCCACGTTGATTTATGTTTTCCGCATAAATGATAAAGCACATTCTGATTGTCTTAAAGTCGGTGAGACAAGTCTGGATTATGATAATGTAAATATTTTCTCATTGCAGCCAAATGCAAGTGTGCTTAACAAGGCTGCCCGTAAACGTATTGACCAATATACTAAAACGGCAGGAATTGCTTACCAACTCCTCTATACTGAAAGTACAATCCATATAAAAGAAAAATGTATAGTTTCTTTTAATGATAAGGACGTGCATCAGGTGTTATTGCGTTCTGGTATTCATCGTAAAAAGTTTCAAGGGGATAGCGGACAAGGAACAGAATGGTTTATCACAGACCTTGAAACAGTAAAAAAAGCTATAAAAGCAGTAAAGGAAGGGCGACAATCATTATTGGCTAATGAAGTAACCACAGATAAATCTCCAATTATTTTCCGACCAGAACAACAAGAGGCCATAGATAAGACCATTAAACAATATAATGTGGGTCATTTATTTGTTCAGAGTAATCCTCATTGAAGAAACAATAACCACCGAGCGTATCACCCAAGTGCATATTCACCACACGCCATGGTGTCAGGACAGTCTCCTTATCAGGATTACGGAAAGTTGAGAAAATAAAAGCGATACGTTCTATACGTTCCTCTACGGACATCTTGTCAGCAGCACGTGTCAATGCACGAATACGCTTGCCCGCAGCGGCAAATATTTCAGCATCATAGTATTTCTTGAACTGATTGAATTTTTGTTTTGTAACACCATGTGGCATAAATTCTTCCCATGATTGTGCATCCACGAGTGATGTGAAATTGTCAATAGTCAATTCTTTATCTTCATCGTTTATGTCAGCACCATAGATAAGAAGGGGCATACGGATAGATATTCCCCGCAGAATGGATATAGCATCTTCCTTGACTTTCTTCTTTTTCTTAAGTTCCTCCAAACGGGCTTTCTCATCATCCGTCAATTCCCTCTTCTTTTTCTTTTCAAGACGTTCCTTTTCCCCATATTCCTCATTGGTCAGACCTTGATTGTTTATGTCAATACTTCCGATATTGCCAATTGCTTTAGTCTGACCGATTATCCGTTTCAGATTATCAAACTCCTTTAAATCATCACCAGAGAGTTTAAGAAGTTCATCACTGTATATATATCCATTTTCAAACCCACTACGCACGACCTTCTCAACGTATGCCTTCTTGAGTTGCTGTAACATGTGGTTTACATCCAATGTTTCCATTGTGCTACCCTCAATAGCAATAACAGGACAGAAATTGAGAAAATCACCGAGAGCTTGTCTTTGACCTTCAGTGGTATTTCCTGCTTTTGTTGATACACGAGGTGCGGTTGCAAGCACTTGTAAAGTCCTGTCAGGTGCAAAGTCAAACACATAGCAATCTTCTTTCATGCGACCGTTAATTGTAGCAGGTGTCTGAACACGGAAAATGGTCTGCATATATGAAGATGCCGCAGTGTTATAACTTCCGGACAACATCAAAACGCCAGTCCATGCCTTTACTGAAACGCCAGTTGTAAGTCTGCCGCAAGAAAGTGTGATGGTACGTGTTTCATCAGGGTTATTTCCAATAGCATTTTCCACCATAGTGAGAGCATCAGCGTTTTCCTCATCTTCATCACCATCTCCAGCTACGTTTACGACTTTGAAATTTCCGAATACAGGATGAATACTTAGCATCGCACTAAGTGCCTTTGCCGCCTTGACACCAGGCAGCACCCACAAAGTATGACGGAAGATAGAACGATAGTTCTCGTTAGCGAATGGATACAGACTGTTTTCATCTTCTTTTGTAAGGAGATTTAAAAATGCCAGTACATCTTTATCATGTAAGAAAGTGTTATCCTCTCTTGTCCTAAAGAACTCACGGAAATTAAAAGCAACATCCTCATCAATAAATTCTTTAAGCAACTTGCCCAAATTGTATGTAAAGATATTCATACGAGGAAGTCCTGCGTAAGGGTTCGGGTCTCCAAAATGTGTTTCATCCCATTCTGTTTTCGCACGTTGTTCCATTACATAATCCCAAGTATAAATCTCATCCTCCTTGAAATCATCCAAAAGGTTGAATGGAGTTCCAGAGAGACGGAGAACTTTCGTTTTTGGTTTTACAAGTTCATCCATTACAGCTTTGCCGAGAGATGTTTGTATTCCCTCATGAGCTTCATCCACGATAATCAAATCCCATGCTGTTGAGAATATCTCATTGTTTTTGTCAAACTTACCGCCAACGGATTCAGAGCCTCTCAAATCTTGCATTGAAGCAAAATAAATATAGTGAATATCTCCTTTCTTATATTGTTTTTCCAGATTTTCAAAATTCTCACCATTATTTTTAGAACCATAAATATATTCAGGAGAATCGAAAAATATTTTGCCAAAGTCCTCGAACCATCCTTTATCAACTACTGGGCGATGAGTAAGAATCAATGTACGCCCCAATTTCATCTCTTTTACAACCTGCAATGCGGAAAGCGTCTTACCGAAACGCATCTTCGCATTCCATAACATTTGATTTCCCTTTTTATATAGATAAAGGAGGTATAACAAATGATGTTTTCTCTCCTTCAAGTTATTTGCTTGAGATAAATTCCAAATCAGGTCTTTACCCTCTTTATCTCGCCTATAATGTTTATCGCAGACGGATAAAAGAATGTTGTGTGGCCACTGAAACAAGAGAGGAGCATCAAGCATTATGGGATGAGGCTGTGGCAAATAACATCTTTGTTATCTGCAAAACCC
>JAJPYV010000190.1 GCA_021204735.1 Prevotella sp. | reverse complement strand
TATGTGCAACTTTTCCATTTATAAATGTTTAAAAATTTAATTCAACCAACGAGTACTTGTATATAGACAACAGGATCTTATCTGTAAATTAAGATATTTCCTTAATATCTAATATTCCTGCACTGGTATGTAAGAATACCACACTAACAGCAGCCAACAACCGCAAGCCGTTGAGATATGTTATTTTCATGATTTATATGATAATAGCTCAAACAACAAGATCGAACGACATTTACTGGAGTAAACGGAGTCTATGGTAAAATACTTGTTGTCGGGAGTAATTCTTGGATGTAGGTCGCAACGTTTTTCTTCGTACAATCGTGGGTTGTGAAAGACGTCAACTAAATTCTGATATTCATTCTTTTCCATATTGTATAGGAACAAATGCTGCATGCAGCCTTTTTGTGGATAGGTGTCGGAAATAAATGACTTACCGCCAATCAGGAAAGTTGGATGACCGTCTAATATCAATGATTCTCCACCTATTTGTTTCCTTTGTTTTGTACGAATATCGTATTCGGCGTAACATGAACTGTTTCCTCCTTTGTTTATGCAGGTAGTGAGAAGCACAGAATCATCTTTCCATGTATAATGTGATATGGTATGCTCTTCTTCTATAAGGCTGATATCCGTGCCGTTGATATCGCTTACATATAAACGCACCTTCCATGACATGCCCGGTCCCTTTGTATATACATGGAAGAAAATGAAACGCTTGCCGTCGGGCGAGATGGAAATATGGTTGATGTAATGCTGGTAATCTTTTGCATTGGGGAAGTCTTTGCAGAGTTGCTTGTAGCTTATAATCAGCGACACCCCGCCTGTTTGAAAGTCATAACGGAAGATGCCGTCATTGTCGGGAATGTGTTGTCCTGCCGTTTTATCGGGCAATGTGCTATAGCCATAACCCGGCCTGAGCCTCTGCAACCGAGAGAAATTAACGCCGACGCCATACCGCATTTGCCTGTCCACATCATAAAGCGGTATAGGTATAGTTTTAATCTTTTCCTTATTATCGACATTCCATAGCTGGCAGACGTATTTCCCGTCTTCAAGGTTGTTGAACATGATTTCGTTCTCGTTCTGCGGATTCCAACGCAAGCGGCAACCCTGTTGCCACGACCATGCATTGCTCTGCGCCACCTCTTCATATTCATGCCTTTTCATGTCATAGTATGCAATCGTTACCGCGTCCTTCCGTGTGTCCGCATTACGGTTACAAATATGCACCAACAATCGGTTTTGTGCCGTGTCCATTTGTTGCAAGTCATAATAGCCGAAGAAAATATTCTTGCCTCTTATTGAAAGGGTGTCTTTCAACATAATCTTCGGGCTTGTCACGTCGCATCGGCCATAAGTTCCTGAAAGTCTTGTACTGATGAGATTCTTCACCATCTTCACTTTTCTTACGGCCTCGACACCTATAGGACCGATTAATCTTTTTATGGTTTCTTTCTTGTCAATCATGTTAATCCTTAAATGGCGCTTTTAGAAAAGGAATGTTCAAGAATGAAGAGGAATTTGAATATTTACATGACTTCTCATACCAGAATGTACTGGATTTTTCATCGTCCATCATCTTCACATATTGTTTATAGTCGTAACTGCCTCCCACATAATTGCCGTCTTGGGCAATCTTTATATATTTGTCTTTGTCTTCAGGCAAGAACTTGTAGTGACGTAAAACGCCAAGACATTCAGTATTGAAGTTCTTATCAAAAGGCATAGGTGTATGGTCTGCCCAGAAATCTGCGTATTCTGCATAGATAAGTGGCAACTTAGACAAAGGCGTTTCAAAATGATTAATGAGACGACTTCTGGGACCTCCATGAATAATTACTCCTTTATAATCTTTTCTCATGTAATATGACTCTGTATCAAAGTAGCTGTATTCATCTATTAGACTCTTGTTTTGGGAACAATCGTCTTTATAAAGCTGACCTTTAGCGTACATATCCAACAATATGCTCCACACTCTTTTGATGTGTCTCTTCTCTGCATATTCAATCAAGTCATGAATTGAGTGGGTCTCCATGCCCACATAGGAGAACAATTCATCCGAGTCAACAATCAAATACCACCTATTGAAGCCATAATAATTCTGTATTTTCCGTGTCCAAGCCGCTTTCGCTCCCGCATGGTATTTATCATGCGTTTGGAACAAGTCTATATCTTCCAACTGCATTAAATAATCGAACGTACCGTCCGTTGAACCGTTGTCGAGGAATGCGAAATGTTTGACACCGATCTTCTTGTGCCATTCATACACGTATTTTATGCGCGTAAGGTCGTTTTTCACGCAGCATATTAGTATGACATCATTTGGATTTATTATGCCAACAGCATTTGCTTTGACAAGTTTGAAATCAGAACTGAAGAAGTAGCTTTGTAGATACCTATCGGCACCCGCCCTGTTCATGTACAAGCTGTATGATTTCAAACATCGCCTTAATTGATTTATGTTTTCTTTGGAATCATCCGCACTAATTCCTGCAATCCCTTCATCTAATAACTTGTAGTTTCTGAATATTTCTTTCCTGTCGACTATACAATAAAATATTGTATATGGAATCTTTAATAGCTTGCGGGGAATTCTGTTTACAATCTTCCTTAATATTATTTTATCGACCATATAGGATGTGCTCTAAGAGCGTTTAATTACATTTTCTTCCCCAATACAGCTTTAATACATTCTTTTGCCTTGAACGCCAACAATATGAGTAACGGACTCCCTATAATCATCAATCTGTGCATCAATCCATGATAAGTCGATAATTTGTTATGCTCCACTTCTTTGATGGCTGATTTATATGGTTCACTTGAAAGGATAGCTTTCATTTCTGACAATCTTTTGCACAAAGAATTGCTATTCTTCTTGCTGAAAAAATATATAGGCAGTATTTCTACGAAACGGCGTATAACAACAGCGTAATATGGTTTTATTGTGTGGAAATGAGTATGAGCGAAGCTATGAATGCCCAAAGATTCATGCCATAATATATATATATTCAATCCCTCTGAAACAAATCCCTAGTATACACCTTCTCCCTCACATCGTCCAAGCACTTCTCGTAGCGGTTCACGATTATCGCCTGGCTCTGTTCCTTGAATGACGCGAGGTCATTCACCACCCTGCTCCCGAAGAACGTGCTGCCGTCCTCCAGCGTGGGCTCGTAGACGATGACCGTCACGCCCTTGGCCTTGACGCGCTTCATCACGCCCTGTATGCTGCTCTGGCGGAAGTTGTCCGAGTTGCTCTTCATCGTGAGGCGGTACACGCCCACGACGCACTTCTTCTCCTCGCCCTGCGGGAAGTCGC
>JAJPYV010000025.1 GCA_021204735.1 Prevotella sp. | reverse complement strand
TCTGTATACTTAGATTGAGAGAGTATATCTGCAAAATGGTTAATGTATGAAGCTAACTCATGCGTTAAATCGTCTTTTGTATAAGTGAAATAGATAGTTACATTTTCCCATGTGGGAGTTATAAGACAATTACGAATAGCAATATCGTAAATATCTTCGTGTTTAATCAATTTAATATCAGAAATTTGATTTGTCTGTTGCTTTAAATAATTTTCTTTTAATTCATTGGATATATTATCGTGATTTAATATATATAATATAGTTTCGGCACTCTCATCTTTGTCCTCATTTTTAATACATGAAATGGCGGTATTTATGTTTGCGTTGATATAATTCGTTACAGAATCTTTTTTGCATGCACGCAAACGAGTAAGGTTAAGATTTTTTTCTGTAATAGATTCATCTTTACATAGGGCTTGTACTATAATCCATAGGTTATGTAATGTAATTTCATATTTACTACAATCAATTACGTTGTTCAACAAGGTTTCGCTTGCATTACTTAATTCTACGAATTTACTTGTCGTAACAAGAGCAAAACACGTGTCAAGGCCAATGCTTTCAGTATGTTGTGCCAAAAATGTATAATTATCATTTAACCATTTTTGCTGATCTTTGTTTAGTGCTTTACAGAATTTTAAATATGCTTCCGTGAGAGTATCTTTTTCTTCATCATTTTTCCATTCCCTTATTTGTGTCCACGTGATATCCCTGTTCGAATTAATAAAATGGTTAAATACAATATCTTGTTGATTACCATATTCATAATATTGCGCAAGGAACTGCAATGGAGCGTTCTTGCGTTCCAATCTTTGCATAATAAGTTCAAATTTTTCACTTTGTTCATGTTCTGCGAGGTAATCCAACAGATTGTTATTAAGGATTGCGTCATTGTAAAACGTATAGTTTTGCAACTCTTTGGCGAAGTTTTCTATCTTATTAATATGATAATCGTATGGTTCTACGATTTGTTGCTTTATAGACATTAATAATTTTCTGTCGGTATTAGATAGTGTTCCTTCATAGAAATAAGAAATATAATCATAGTATTCTTCATCAATATAGCCACGACGAATAAATATATCCTGCATAGGAGATAATTCTAATTGTTTGTACAATGGGTTATCTCCCGAAATATATTTGTTAAATAATTCAGATAGCTTTAATGATTTTATTTCAATAATTCTTTTTTGTAGGCGTTCATGTTCACTCTTGTAATAATCGTTATCTTTCTCCAATGCCTTTAAACGATCTGTCAAGTTCATTTTACTATCAAGATCAATCATAATACTTTTGATATCAATTTTTTTTGAAGGATTATTGCTATTTTTATATGATATTGTTGACATCTCCCTAAGAGATTCAAATAGTTCATTGTTTTTTGCAATCTCTTCCAACGTATGAAACTTGTTATTGATATTAATTTGAATTGCTGATTCGTTGCTAATTTTTCTTTGTAATTGATATATAAACAGTAATCTTAGTTCGTTAATATGAAGAACGCAATTTTCCTTGTATGCTTTTTCTTCTGTTATAAGTTTTTCTTTCTGTTGTTCAATATTATTTAGCGCTTCTGTTATAAACTCTTTTTTCTTACTGATGCAAGTATAGACTTTACTTCTTCTACTTCCATATTGAAGTTCATTAAAATCTGCTGGGAAATAGTTCTTATATACAATCATTGCCAATAGTTTGGTTGGATCTAATGTCGATTTTTCATCACACAATCTATCCCGATATTGTTTGTATTCATTGGCGATATTAATAAGCATCCGCATATCTTGAATGAAGAACGCCATTTCCGATATATCATCATCTTTAGGAATTTCATCCTCTTTAAAGCCTCTTTTGCGTAATTCTTCTTTAAGTTTATCTTTCGAGTTGGAGAAATTAATGACTGGAATAATTGTTATAATGTAATCAAAGAACTTTGTCCTATCCGTTTCTTTGAACACATCATCCCTAATGGCATATACAAAAGTGATATGCCTTCCGACAATCTTCGATTCATTTAGGAGTCGGTTTAGCTCTCTTAGTTTTAGAAAGATATTAGCGGATGGATTAAACCGGTCCAAATCTTCGATTATTACCACATCGTATTTTGTAACTTGAAAGAAATACAAAATTTCATCGAGATGCTTGTTGAATGCTGAAGCATCCTCTGAAACCTCAATTCCACCATCTATAAGATTTAGTTTTTTCAATTTTGAGTTACCATACGATTTAATTATATGTCCAATCGTGACATATAAACAATATATAATCCAGCAAATCCCAATGAATTTAATAACCATATTGTTGGGATTTATATTACACAGGCTATATAAAGTATCGGTTATTGCGGAAGGCCAACTAAATATGTAAATAAGTGCTAGCGTAGTTATGACACCCAATATTGAGTATAAACATAATTTCGACTTGGAATAATGAGTAATTCTCCGAAATCGAGAATTTGGCAGGGTATCTGCATTCTCTTTATAAATAATTTGTTGTAGGATACTATATTCAATCTGTTTGTTTATGTTCTTGTCCCTTTCATTGTTTAAATGATTATGTTCTCCTTCTCGTTTTTCAGTCTGCTTATTCTCCTCATCATCGTTCACCTGTAGTGTCGCTAGAGAAATTGATAGATATGTATGGCTCTTGAAATCAGCCATTAATGTGGTTAATACAGAACTTTTTCCTGAGCCAAAAGGTCCTGCAACAGCTACATTCCTTATGTGTAATTTCTCAGCTTGGTCCAATACATCGGCAAGTTCTTTTACTGGCTTATATGCTGTAGCGTCATTCTCGAACTTTTTAGGTAGCAGTGGATGTAATAGATTCTCCATTTCGCTTTAATTTTTATTAACTATAATGAAATTTGTTATAACGTGTTAGCAAGCGCATTTGTTATAATGTAAAATTAATAAATATTATTCTAAAAAAGAAGAGAGATAATCGTTAAGAAATAGGTTATAACATTCTCTAACGACATTTCTGGTGACAGTCGTACATTTTAGGAGATAACACCAATCCTCAACACAAAAAATGTGAAAGTCTCTGTGCAAATAGGACTTTAAAAGAATTTTATGTATAAAGACTGAAAAGCCTTTATTGTCTAAATGCTTTTTGTCAAGGGTATGGCATAATTTCATTTGCCATTTGACAAAATTAATATAATATATTTGTTATGATAAGAAAGGCACGATAAACTTAATGTCTGTATTGATTGTAAAGAGACATAAATATAAGTTGTGTTATGCTCAAAAAGTAGATGGAGCAGAAGCCAAGGACATGGGACAATATAATGTTGACTGGATGATTGATTTTAATGGATTAAAC
>JAJPYV010000158.1:1478-16362 GCA_021204735.1 Prevotella sp. | reverse complement strand
ACTTAAATTGTGAAAGTTTCATATTTTAATTTCCTCTTATTATGTTGTCTTCTATCGTTTGTTTTTCAAGCCATTCTCCAAAGCCATCCAAACTAATACAATCCTCTATTTTTACGTCACCCACTCGCATACGCCTAAGAGCCGTAAGGTAAGCACCGCTATTGAGAGCCTTACCAATATCACGTGCCAATGCACGTATGTAAGTGCCTTTGCCACACACTACACGAATACATAATTGCATGCGCTCCATGTCAAACGACAACAATTCTATCTCCTCAATCACCAACGTCTTAGGCTTCAGTTGCACCTCATTGCCTTTTCTCATCAACTTGTAAGCACGCTTACCATTGATTTTGCAGGCAGAATAAGCTGGCGGCACTTGTTGTATCTCACCGACAAATGTCTTCAATGTCTCATCTATTAGGGAAAACGTTATGTGACTTGTCGGAAACGTATTGTCGATGGGATGTTCCATATCAAAACTTGGAGTAGTAGCACCTAATTGTAGTGTCGCCGTGTATTCCTTAGTATGTCGTTGCAGTTCGTCGATACGCTTTGTAGCTTTTCCAGTACATAATATTAGAACGCCTGTCGCCAATGGATCGAGAGTTCCCGCATGTCCAATTTTTATTTTTTTTACCCCAAGTTTTCGGGTGAGTATATAACGCACTCGGGAAAGTGCACTGAAACTTGACATCCCGTATGGTTTGTCGATTCCTATTATCTCACCCTCGTGAAAATTCATAGTCCTATCAGTCTACCATCTTTAGGTCAACACCACATAGGGCGCATATTACTATTACCAATCCTACGATAATTCTATACCAGCCGAATGCCGCAAAACCATACTTCGTAACATAACTGATAAAGAATTTTATAGCAGCTATCGCAACAATGAACGCCACTACAGAACCTATTATTAATGTTTGTAGGTTGTTCCCCTGCGTAAGCAACGAACCACCGCCATGACTTAGCATTTTATATGTTTCAAGGCATGTTGCTCCGAACATTGTGGGTACAGCGAGGAAGAACGAGAACTCAGCCGCCGCTTTGCGTGTAAGTTTTTGCGACATACCACCTACGATGGTTGCCATTGAGCGTGAGACACCAGGTATCATGGATATGCACTGAACGAATCCGATAATCAGTGCGCGCTTAAATGTCAATTTTGTATTCTCACTACCTTTATTGAATATGCGGTCACAGAACAGCATGAACACTCCGCCGAGTATCAGCATCACCGCCACGAGGAGCACATTACCAAGGTTAGACTCAATAAAATCATTGAAAGCAAGTCCCAGAACCACCGCTGGCAGTACACCGACAACCAAACGAGCATAAAAATTGTACATTGCTTTCCAATAAGATACGCCTTTCTGTTCGGAACTTGGATAAAAAAACTTCTTCCAATACAAGCAAATGACTGACACGATTGCACCAAACTGAATGATTACGGTGAATGCTTTCACAAAATCGGTACTCTCCACTCCCAGGAGGCTCTGAGCAATTATCATGTGACCTGTTGAGGACACTGGCAAGAACTCAGTGAGTCCTTCTACAACAGCAATAATTATGGTTTGCAGTAAATCCATAAGTCATTTTATATTATTTCGTTCCCTCTTTCTCGTCATCTGCTGGTTTTCTGACAACAGCATAAACGATTGAGATAAAGCCGATAAAACAAATAATGGGAGCCACCTTGATACGTCGGGCGTTGAATATTTCAGCATCGAAATATGTTTCAGTTGAAATACCCCCACTCATAAGGATGAAACCTATGATTACTATCAACATTCCCACTGCAATGAGAATGAAGTTTGTTCGACCTAATGCTAAGTTTTTCTTGTCCATTGTGTGTTTTTTTGAGTTATATCGATGGTTATTTCAAAAATTATAAGTGAAATCCTACTTAATATCCGTTATATTTTATACAAGTCGCCTGCTTTCATCCTAAGGAACTTGTTAACGGAGAAAATGGCGCAGAACAGAGTAATCAATATTCCGAGAAGGAATACTGTTCCACCAGTAATCGCCATAACATCCCACGTTATCACGTTGAGGACGGCGGGCTCGTATGAGTATAAAGCGTAAACGCCAAATGCCAAAACGCCATCGGCAATGATAGCTGCAAGCAGTCCGATGCCCAAAGCATTGTATAAGAACGGTCGGCGTATAAATCCCCATGACGCACCAACAAGTTTCATTGTATGAATGGTGAAGCGTCGGGCGTACATGCCCAATTTCACGGTATTGTTTATCAAGGAGAATGACACGCATGCAAGGAGCACCGCAAGTATAAGCAATACGAGATTTATCTTTTGCAAGTTGCGGTTCACGCTGTCCATAAGATCGCTGGGATACGTTATATCGGTAACATTAGTGTTACGCCGCAACTTTTTTTCTATTATCTTTAGAGAATCAGTGTTGGCATAGTCGGCTTTAAGTCTTAACTCTATTGAAGCGACAAAAGGGTTAACACCCAAGAACTCACTTGGATCTGTTCCCATTGCCTCTGTCTGTTCCTTCAAAGCCTGTTCCTTACTGATATAAGTAATATGACTGACGTAAGGGCGTTTTTTAAGGTCGTTACATAAGCGTTGCGACTCGGAATTAGTTATGTTCTCTCCCAACATCACGGTGACAGTAAAGTTCTCCTTTACATACGCAGATAAGTTCCGTGCGGTCAGCACGGAGAACACTACCATACCCAATAAAATCAGCACCATTGCAGTGCTTATGCACAAGGTAACGCCCTGCAATCCGTGGCGGACGCGGGGTTTATTCCGACTTTTACCCATTTCTTGAGGTTATAAAACACCTAATTTGGTGCAAAGTAACAAAATTTTTTGCGTTCACGCAAAGGTTTAACTATTATTAATAAGTGTATGGAAGCTATTCTATATCAACAACAGTGATTCCTGCACCGCCAAACTGGACATGCTCATCGTGATAGCTGACGATATTAGGGACAGTGGAGAGATACTGTCGAATAAGCTGGCGGAGGATACCAGAGCCGGTTCCGTGCAGAATGCGCACACGAGTCATGCCAACGAGTATAGCATCATCAATGAAATAGGTAACGGCATTTATCGCCTCATCACCCCTCATGCCACGGACGTCAATGTCCTGCTTGAAATTCAGCTTATGTTGGTCGATAGTCTCACGAGTCTGCCTACCGACAGAGACATACGGCTTTGGTTCTTCTTTTTTAGGCATTTCAGCATGCTCCAAACGGTCAACACGCATTTTAGTGCGCATATCCCCAAAAATCACGGTAGCAATCATGCCGTCAATGTTCTCAACCTTCCCAACAGATGTCAGACCCTTGATGCGGACGGTATCGTTTTTCTCTATTGTCCTATCTTCGTCAACCATTTTCTTAGCAGTCTTCAGGGCAACAGCAGCCACTTTTTCCTTTGTGGCACGCTCTTTTTTGCGTTTTTCCTTGCGCTCCTTACGCTCCTGAATCTGTTTTATCTTGCGGGCAATCATTTCATCGTTAGCGGTGGTGTCAACATCCTTTATTCCCTCCTTGAAAGCGTTCAATTCATCACGGATGCGTTTAGCCTCAGTCTTCTCGGCTTGTGTCTCACGAATTTCCTTTATCGCCTTCTCTATCTTCTTGTTGCTCTCTCTTAACAGCTCCTCTGCCTGTTCTTTCGCCTTACGCAGCACATCCTTGCGGTTTTGTTCCAACTCACGAACCTCATTCTCATATTTGGCAATTGTCTGCTCCATCACCTTCTCACGTTGATGAATAGTCTGCCGTTTACTCTCCCAATACCGTTTATCACGCACAATGTCCTGGAGGTACTTATCACTCTGAATATATTCGCTACCGACAATCTCACTCGCATCACGGATTACCTCCTCAGGCAACCCAGTCTTGCGCGCAATCTCAATAGCAAACGAACTGCCAGGATTTCCGATAGACAACTGGAACAAGGCATTCATCTGCTGACGGTCATAAAGCATCGCACCGTTCACCACCCCATCATGGCTCTCCGCAAAGTGCTTAAGGTTCTGGTAGTGGGTAGTAATAACACCGTAAGCCATTTTGTTGCAGAACTGTTTCAACA
The DNA here is from genome assembly GCA_021204735.1 of Prevotella sp. GTDB lineage: Bacteria > Bacteroidota > Bacteroidia > Bacteroidales > Bacteroidaceae > Prevotella. The sequence continues at coordinate 12,283 of JAJPYV010000158.1, read as the reverse complement.
CCGCCTCCGCTATCGCACCTCCTATCTGTGGTTCAGTACCACTGCCAAATTCGTCTATCAATAGCAGAGTACGGTCGTTAGAGAACTTAATCATGTTCTTCATATTAGTAAGATGACTTGAATAAGTACTCAAATCATTCTCTATGCTCTGCTCATCACCGATATCTATGAGAATGTTCTGAAAGATACCAGTCTTGGAGTTTTCACGGACAGGGATAGAAATACCGCATTGCAACATATATTGGAGCAACCCAACCGTTTTAAGGCAAACAGACTTACCACCTGCGTTAGGACCAGATATTATAAGTATACGCATATCCTTGGTAAGCATTATGTCAAGGGGTATTGTTTTTTTCCCCTGCTTTGATAGAGAGATTTGTAATAAAGGGTGCACAGCTTGAACCCAGTCAATATGAGGAGTCTTACCAACTTGCGGTTCAAAGCCTTTAATATAACGTGCAAACTCTGCTTTAGCCTGTATCAAGTCAATTGTAGCAAGGAAAGAAAAAGACTCCAAAATTGGTACGATATGCGGTCTAACCAACTTTGAAAATTCTGTCAATATCCGTATAATCTCCCTGCGCTCATCAGATTCAAGTTCTCTGATACGGTTGTTAGCCTCAACTACCTCAGTTGGTTCAATGAACACTGTCTTTCCAGAAGCCGACTCGTCGTGCACGATACCTTTTATCTTGCGCTTTAGGCCCTGAGTGACAGGAATTACCAAACGCCCATCACGAATTGTCGGGGTTACATCCTTATCTACGAGCCCCTCACTCTGTGCAGCATGGAGTATGCCGTTCAATATCTTTGATATGCCTCCCTCTGTGCGAAGCAGTTCTGTACGTATTTTCTGCAAATCCGGCGAGGCATTGTCTTTTATCCTACCATATTTATCCAAAATTCTGTCTATCTGCTGTACCAACTGCGGAAAGAGAATCACATCAGCGGTCAATGCGTGCAATGCTGGATACGGATATATCCGTTCACCATTGCTGTTTTCCCCTTCCTCTGTACGGTTCAAGTGCTTGACGATTTCCTGTATTGTAGCCAACGAGCGACGAAGGTCAAACAATTCGGTTTCGTCAAGGCGAGTCCCATCCGGACGAAGACGTGTCACTGCTTCTCTTACATCTATATAATTATGCATTGGGAAACTGTCATCCTCCTCCTGAAGTCTGCGGAACTCCCTCACCTGCTGCAACTTATCATTTATCAAAGCCGTATTATCCGAGAACTCGATTGCATCCACCTTCTCCTTTCCTAAAGTACAAAGGCAACGTTCACGCAGCATGGATCGAATTTCGTTGAAACCTATCTTGCTTTCAAAGGTATTAGGATAAATCATACTGCAAAGGTAGTTTAAGTTGCAGACAACACAAAATAAAGTAAGAGGTTAAAAATAAAAACAGCGCAAAATTTGGTTTTATCAGAAAAACGTCTTACCTTTGCACCGCCATTAGGAGAGATGGTAGAGTGGTCGATTACAACGGTCTTGAAAACCGTCGTACCGAGAGGTACCGGGGGTTCGAATCCCTCTCTCTCCGCAATAATATTGATATTCAATGTTTTACAGAGCTATCACCCGATTTCATATTCTTGAAGTCGGGCGTTTTGATTAAATATAAATCCCACACGAAATTCCTATTCAATTTATAGCAAAATTGTTACTATTTTAACAATTCAGATACAAGTTATTGCATAAAAAAACAAAAAAAGGGGATAACAACCAAATATGTTAAAGAAAATAAGTAATTTTGCACTTTAAACAACAATAGACGATGGCTACACGTGCAGAATTTGAACAAGTGAAAGCTTTCGCTCAAATCGATGGGGCGTTAGTTGGCTGTATGTGGATTGTCAGTTTCGCTTGTTTCTTGGGAAATTTCATCAACCCACTATGGGGTTTGGTAGGTTTGTTAATTGGAGCAGCTTCAATAGTATGGGCAGCCATGCGCTTACGTCGTTTTCGTGACAATATCCTTGATGGAGTGATTTCTTTCCGCCGAGCCTTCTGTTATAGCATATTAATCTACTTATATGCGTCATTAATAATGGCCGTAGGACAATATGTGTATCTGCAGTTTATAGACAACGGTTATCTTATGACACAATACACGGAAACAATCTCACTCCCGGAGTTTAAAAACGTGATGGATCTCTACGGAATTAAAAAGAGTGACATGAATTTAGCCATGGACTCTTTGAATGCGCTTAAACCTATTGACTTTGCATTACAGTTTTTCACTATGAACATAATCCTTGGTGTTGTTATAAGTCTGCCAATGGCTTCAATGATAATGTCAAGGAGAAAAAGAAAATTTTAAATAAGAAAATAAATAATGGACATATCTGTCATCATACCGTTATACAACGAAGAAGAGTCGCTTCCAGAACTACATGCTTGGATAAAGCGGGTAATGATTTCCAAAAACTTCACATACGAGATAATTTTCATTAATGATGGTTCTACCGACCACTCATGGGACGTGATACGGCATTTGAGCGACACCGATGAAAATGTCAAAGGAATAAAGTTCAGACGTAACTATGGCAAGAGTCCTGCACTTTACTGCGGTTTTAGGGAAGCACAGGGTGACGTGGTGATAACAATGGACGCCGACCTACAAGACTCGCCTGACGAGATACCTGCACTTTTTAGCATGATAAAGGACGATGGTTACGACCTTGTATCCGGGTATAAGCAAAAGCGCTATGACCCACTATCAAAGACTATACCTACAAAACTCTTTAATGCCACTGCACGCAAGATAAGCGGCATTAAGAATCTCCATGATTTCAACTGCGGTCTTAAAGCATACCGCAAAGATGTAATTAAGAATATCGAGGTGTATGGAGAAATGCACCGCTACATACCATATCTCGCAAAAAATGCTGGATTTACAAAAATTGGAGAAAAGGTAGTACACCATCAGGCCCGCAAGTATGGCAAGTCAAAATTCGGTCTCAACCGTTTCATTAACGGTTATCTCGACCTGATTACGCTCTGGTTTCTCAGCAGTTTTGGACTTAAGCCGATGCATGTATTTGGCTTTCTCGGTACTATTATGTTCATCATAGGTTTTATAGCAGCCATTATAATCGGTGTTGACAAGTTGTGGGCACTATGCCACGGCATACATCAGAGACTTGTTACCGATTCCCCATACTTTTACATTGCACTGACGATGATGATTATAGGTACACAGTTCTTCCTTACAGGATTTATCGGAGATCTCATCAGTCGTAGTTCAGCAAACAGAAACAATTATCAGATTTCAGAATTAATACGTTGTACTGAAAATTGACAAAGAGTAAACACTTAAAAAGCATACGACAAAAAATGAACAAATACATACCGAAAAAAGAGAATTTGAAGACGAAAAGAGCAATGCTCATGCCTCTTTACATATTTGTTTCATTACTTTTTGTAACAGCATGCTCTGGTGTTGACTGTCCTTTGGATAGTCTTGTTTACACTCAATACCAATTATTAAAATCTGACGGACAAGCAGATACATTAAGAGACACACTTACAATAACCACAACCAAGGTTAACGGTATGGACTCGGTGTTGTTAAACAGACTAACGAATACAACCGAATTTTCATTGCCGATAAGTTACACGAGTCCTCAAGATATATTCTACTTTTACATGACAGACACATTTGGGATAGTAAGAAGCGACATAGTTACGATTACAAAAGAAGACCATCCACATTTTGAATCTGTCGATTGTTCGCCTTCTTATTTCCACACTATTACGTCTGTAACATGTACGAATAACAATATCGACTCTATTGTGATAATACATCCAGAGGTTAATTATGACACATCGCTCAAGCATTTCAACATATATTTCAAGCATCGCAATTAGTATTTTGCTACTAATGCCAATGAATATGCATGCACAGGGAAAAAAGAGTGCCGAGAAAACCGACACGGTTGCCCTATTCAAGGGTTTTGCCGTTTCTGTGGACCTCTTTGGATTAGCACAAAAAGCAATGGGCAGTTATGGGCAGTATGAGGCTGCGCTACGTATAAATCTCAAAGACAAGTACTTTCCAATTTTTGAACTCGGCTTGGGAGAGACTGATCATACAAGTGATGTAAGTCAGACAACCTACAAGACCACTGCGCCATATTTCAAGATTGGTGTTGATTTCAACATTCTGAAGAACAAGCATGATATTTACCGATTATATTTTGGCTTGAGATATGCATTCACCTCGTTTAAATATGATGTGTCTAATCCTACCGTTACAGACCCTGTATGGGGTGAGGATGTTTCATATAGCTATTCAGGAGTAAAATGTTCATATAATTGGGCAGAAATCGTATTTGGTGTAGACGCCAAAATATGCGGTCCCTTTCATCTCGGTTGGAGTCTACGGTACAGAAGTCGCATGTCACACAACAACGGTGATTTAGGCAATACATGGTATATACCTGGATTCGGAAAGAACGGAGGCAATAACATCGGTGGCACATTCAACGTAATATTTGATATCTAACCACAACTTATCGAAATTATGAATAAAAAGAAAAGTCAGAAAAAAATTATTATCCAGTCAATATTCTTAATTTTGTTGATTGTAGTAACAATAGTGGTAGTTCGTCGACAGCATACCATACCCTATCGTAATAGTAAAGGATTGGTCTTCGGGACCATTTACCATGTTACTTATCAAAGCGACCGAGATTTGCAGAATGAGATAGAAAGTGTGTTGAACGATGTAGACAACTCTTTGTCTCCTTTCAACAAAAATTCAATCATTACAAAAGTAAACAACAACATAGATGTTTTAGTAGACAGTATGTTCATTGATGTGTTCAACCTTGCACAGAAAATTTCTGTAGAGACAGATGGCGCATTCGACATAACTGTGGCACCATTGGTAAACACATGGGGATTTGGTTTCAAGAACGACACCCACCCCACAAGGGCGGTTATTGACAGTTTGATGCAAATCATAGGCTATCAGAAAGTAACACTTAAGGATAATAAAGTAGTCGTAAAGAAAGACCCTCGACTTATGCTCGATTGCAGTGCCATAGCAAAAGGTTACGGTACCGATCAAGTTGCTCGTGTGTTAAGAGAGAATGGTGTAGAAAATTTCATGGTTGAAATTGGTGGAGAAATAGTAACACAAGGAATAAATTCAAAAAGGATTCCATGGAGGATAGGCGTTACAAAACCAACAGACGATTCACTGCAAACAAATAAGGAATTACAAACAGTTCTCAATGTAACAGACATTGCCATGGCGACAAGTGGAAATTACCGTAATTTCTATTACAAAGACGGCAAGAAATACGCACACACTATAAATCCAAAAACCGGATATCCCGTGCAACATAATATATTATCAGCAACAGTAATTGCAAAAGACTGTGCCACTGCCGATGCATACGCCACGGCATTCATGGTAATCGGTTTGGAAAAAGCTCAAAAAATCCTTGACAATCACCCCGAACTGATGGCCTATTTTATTTACTCCGAAAAGAATGGCAATAATGCCGTTTGGTATTCCCCTTCTTTAAAAGACAAGATTGCAGAATAGACCTGACAATATGGAAAAAGCTAATCTCCACGAACGACTTTTAGAGCTACCTCTCTTTCAAGGTATGAGCAGGAACGACCTTGAACTTGTTATATCAAACACTAAATTCAGATATCTTACCATACAAAAAGGTAAGGCCATCGTAAACGAAGGAGAGATGTGCGACAGATTTTTCTTCCTTATGGAAGGTGAGATTAGTTCTACAAAATGCGCTGATGACAACGGATATTGTGTCATTGAGAAACTGAACGCACCCGACATTCTTCAACCAGAACGTATATTTGGATTGATACAACGTTACACACGCACGTTCAAGACAGTAACGGAATGTAATTTCATCTGTCTCGGAAAAAGGGAAATGCTGACATTATCAGACAGTTACCAGATATTCCGACTTAACCTTCTTAATATCATAAGCACTCGTTCACAACGACTCACCAACATTCCATGGCACACTCAAGCAAAGTCAATACGCCAGAAAATTGTACGTTTTATTGAAGAAAGATGTCTGCGCCCTGCAGGTGAGAAAACTGTAAGTATCAAGATGGAACGTCTCGGTCATGAGATTGGGGAGAGTCGCCTGAACGTATCACGGGAACTCAATGCCATGCATGAGGAAGGAATCATAGAACTACGGCGTAGTGAGATACACGTTCCCGCATTAGAAAAACTGATAAGTCCAACACATTAGGGTGTTTAATCTTACCCTACATAAATATTAGTTAAATTGTTCTTTGAGAAAGATATGCAAAAAATAAAATCATTACCTTTGTAGGAATTTTGGAGAATACGTTAGAATGAATGAAAATATTTCCTTGGAACAGAGAAAAAATCCTTTCTTTGAACCATATAATACACCATACGACACTGTACCATTTGACCGCATCAGACTTGAGGACTTTGAGGAGGCTTTCATGGAAGGTATCCGTCATGACAATGAACTGATTGACAAGACGATAAACAACCCAAGCAAGCCCACTTTTGACAATACGTTACTCAACAACGATGATGACACAGAGGGGTATTACGATCTTCTCTCACGTGTATCAACAGTGTTTTTCAACCTCCTGAGTGCTGAGACGAGCGATGAGATGGATGCGCTTGCACAGAAATTACAGCCCATTCTCACTCAACATGCCAATGACGTACGTCTCAATAAGAAACTTTTTGAACGCATAAAAGCCGTACACTTACATCACAGAAAGTTAACACACGAAGAAAAAGTGCTACTTGACAACAGTTATGATGGTTTTGTCCGCTGCGGCGCATTACTTGACGAAGACGGCAAGGAGAAACTACGCAAGCTAACGGAAGAAGCAAGTATAATGTCTTTACAGTTCTCACAAAACTTGCTCAAAGAGGAAAAAGCGTTCACATTGCATATAACAGATGAGAAGCAGTTAGCAGGGCTTCCTGACACCGCCCGTGAGTCGGCTGTCGTTGCGGCAAAGGAGAGGAATTTAGATGGTTGGGCGTTCACATTAGATTCTCCAAGCTATGGTCCTTTCATGTCGTATGCCGATGACAGGGAACTGCGCCGCCAAATGTATATGGCACGCAATACTATCTGTACCCACAACAATACGGAAAACAACATGGAAATATGCAAGCGCATTGTAAACCTCCGTCGTGAGACAGCACAGTTGCTTGGATTCAGGACATACGCTGATTATGTACTGAAAAAGCGCATGGCTGGAAACTCACACAATGTTTACAGTCTGCTCGACAAACTCATAAATGCATATAAACCTACAGCTATCAAGGAATTGGAAGAAATCAACAAGATAGCAAGGAAGATAGAGGGAAAGGACTTTAAGATGATGCCGTGGGATTTCAGTTACTACTCTCACAAATTGCAACTTAAGAAGTATAATCTCGATTCTGAAATGCTCCGCCCTTATTTTGAATTGTCAAAAGTGATTGATGGTGTGTTCAGTTTAGCAAATACGCTATACGGCATAACATTCAAGGAAAATAAGGATATTCCCGTATATCATCCCGACGTGAAGGCATACGAGGTGTTTAACGATGATGGAACGTTCCTTGCCGTGTTCTATGCCGACTTCCATCCACGCAAAGGCAAGCAAGGAGGAGCATGGATGACGGAATATCAAGGTCAATGGATTGACAAAAAAGGTAAAAACGTACGTCCACATGTCAGTGTGGTGATGAACCTTACAAAACCTACTGACGAGAAACCAGCATTGCTGAAGCTGTCTGAGGTGGAGACTTTTCTCCATGAATTCGGTCATGCCTTGCACGGTATGTTTGCCAACACACGCTTTGAAAGTCTTTCGGGCACTAATGTTTGGTGGGACTTTGTAGAATTGCCGTCACAATTTATGGAAAACTTTTCTATTGAGAAACAGTTTTTGCGTACTTTCGCATACCATTACAAGACGGGTGAGCCGCTACCCGATGAACTGATAAACCGCATTGTCAAGAGTCGCAATTTCATGGTGGCTTATTCCTGTCTGCGACAAGTCAGCTACGGTCTCCTTGACATGGCATACTATACAAAGAAAGACGAGTTTACCGATGATATTCTAACATTTGAGAAAGATGCTTGGAAGAAAGCAATAATAGGGGAACAACTGCCAGAAACATGTATGACAGTACAATTCAGTCACATTATGGCAGGTGGCTATGCTGCAGGCTACTACAGTTACAAATGGGCGGAAGTACTTGACGCCGATGCATTCAGCGTATTTAAGAAACACGGTATCTTTGACCGCAAGACAGCACAAAGTTTCCGTGAAAACATACTGTCCAAGGGTGGAACAGAGCACCCTATGACTCTCTACAAACGTTTCAAGGGCAGCGAACCGACCATAGACGCACTACTGAAAAGAAATGGAATAAAGACAAGGGGCAAATCCCCAAGAGGAGAAAAACAATAATGTCTCAAGGAAAAACACGTATGGACGAAAAACAACGTTTACTTGATATCCGTTATCTGCGCATGGCACATATATGGGCAGAAAACAGCTATTGTGAACGCCGCAAGGTAGGTGCGTTAGTTGTAAAAGACAAGATGATAATAAGTGACGGATATAACGGTACTCCAAGTGGATTTGAGAATATCTGCGAGGACGAGAACAATATCACTAAACCTTACGTGCTCCATGCTGAGGCCAACGCCATAACAAAATTGGCAAGGAGCTCCAACAACAGTGACGGTTCCACACTCTATGTTACTGCATCGCCATGCATTGAGTGTGCTAAGCTGATAATTCAAGCTGGTATCCGTCGTGTCGTATATGGAGAGAAATATCGTCTTGAAGATGGGATAAACCTACTTAAACGAGCAAATATAGAAGTTATTTATATAAATATAGATGAGTATGAAACCGAATAAATCAAACCGCATGATGCCGTTGCTGATGGCTCTCTGCGTAGTCATTGGAATCATAATCGGTACTTTCTATGCAAACCATTTTTCAGGCAACCGCCTTAACATAATAAATTCAGGCAGCAACCGCCTCAACAACCTACTCCATATAATTGATGACCAGTATGTAGATGCAGTTAACATCGATTCACTCGTAGACCAGGCTATACCTCTGATTCTTTCCGACTTAGACCCACACTCTGTATATATCAGTGCAAAAGACGCACAACAAGTAACGGATGACCTTAAAGGTTCTTTCTCTGGCGTAGGTATCGAATTTGTAATCCGTGATGACACCATCCATGTGCAGGGTGTGATTAAGAACGGACCTGCAGAACAAGCTGGTATCTTGGCAGGAGACAAGATTGTCAGCGTGGACGGGAAAACGTTTGTCGGCAAGCAGGTTACAAGTGAGGAAGCAATGCGCAAGTTGAAAGGGCCGAAAGACACGAAAGTGAAAATCGGTGTGATTCGCTATGGTCAAAAAGGTATAAAGGAATACACAATAACCCGCGGTGATATTCCTCAGAAGAGTATCAGTGCAGTTTACATGCTTGACAATGAGACGGGCTATATCAAAATAAAGAACTTCGGAGAAAACACATATCCAGAATTGCTTATCGCATTGGCACGACTGTCGCAAGAGGGTTTCAGTAACCTGATAATCGACTTGCGCGATAACACAGGAGGTTACCTCACGGCGGCGACACAGATTGCCAACGAGTTCCTCCCCAAAAACAAACTTATTGTTTATACAGAAGGGCGCAAAGACCCTCGTAAGGAATACAAAAGTGATGGCAGGGGCAGTTATCAGAAGATACCGCTTGTAGTACTTATCAACGAGTCGTCCGCCTCAGCTTCTGAGATTTTTGCCGGTGCCATGCAGGACAATGACCGTGCCACTATAATCGGACGCCGTTCTTTCGGCAAGGGTCTTGTGCAACAGCAAATCGGTTTCCATGATGGTTCGATGATCCGTCTTACAGTAGCGCGTTATTACACACCATCAGGTCGTTGCATACAGAAGCCATACACAGCGGGTGAAAAAGACTATGCAGATGATCTTCTTGCACGCTACCAGCATGGGGAGTTTTTCTCAGAAGACAGTATCAAGCATACGGGACCAGAATACCACACGAGTATCGGGCGCACGGTATATGGAGGTGGAGGTATAACGCCTGACATCTTCGTCCCTGAAGATACTATAGGTATGACTTCCTACTATAAGCAAGCAGCTATGAATGGACTGATTCTGCAATATGCATTCATATATACTGATGATAACCGTGCTAAATTGAGTTCATTTACCAAAATGTCAGAATTGGCAAGCTATCTAAACAAACAGAATCTTGTGGATAAGTTCGCCACTTACGCCGATAAACACGGTTTGCAAAGACGTAACCTGATGATAAAGAAATCATTTAACCTGCTTAACAGATACCTCAACAGCCGTATTATATACAACATCATGGACGAGGATTCTTGGATTGAATATATCAACCTTGACGACAATGTAATCAAGACCTCCCTTAACGTATTCAAGAACAATGCCGCTTTCCCCCAAAAACCAGAGGAAAATGAGAGTAAGACAAATGGCAAGCGATGACATTTCCTATTTATAAATTGTGAATATTATAAAACAAGTTGTAATAAATGAACAAGGGAGAATTGCGGAGGTTGATACGTGAACGGAAAAGGGAGTTCACGGATGAACAATTGGAGGAGATGTCAATTCCAATTATCCATAGACTACTTGACAATCCTGCCATAAAAAAGGCGAAAACAGTATTGATATATTGTTCACTACCTGACGAAGTGAATACTTGTAATGCCATAGAAAAACTGAAAGA
>JAJPYV010000158.1:0-1378 GCA_021204735.1 Prevotella sp. | reverse complement strand
TTACTCAAAAAACTGTCAACTTTGACAGCAGCGTCGCGCCCACTTGCCATTGCACGTACAACAAGAGAAGCCCCGCTTGCAGCATCACCGGCAACGAATACGTTATCAGCGAATTTCGGCAACTCCGGTTTCAAGAAGCCCATAGCGAGAAGAACAATATCAGCCTTTATAATCTCAGGTTTTCCTACAGGTTCCATTATTGGGCGACCACCTTCAGGGTTGGGTTTCCAAGTAATCTCCTGCACCTCAACACCAGTGAGCTTTCCATCTTTGCCGATAAACTTCAAAGAGTTGATATTCCAGCGACGCACACAGCCTTCCTCATGACTTGATGTCGTTTTAAGCGTACGAGGCCAATTTGGCCATGGGTTTTCAGGATCTTCAGGACCATCGACAGGTTTCGGCATGATTTCAATCTGCGTAACGCTCTTGCAACCCTGACGATGAGAAGTACCGATACAGTCACTTCCTGTGTCACCACCACCGATTACGAGAACATCTTTACCCTTCGCTGTTACAAGTTCCTCTTTCTTGAACTCCATTCCAGCAAGAATACGGTTCTGCTGACTGAGCATCTCAAGAGCGAGATAAATGCCATTCAACTCACGTCCTGGAATCTTCAAGTCACGGGCAGTCGGTGTACCAGTAGCAACAACGTATGCATCAAAACCAGCAGGAAGTTTTGTGAGGTCGATATTCTCATTGAACTTAAACACAATGCCCTCCTGTCTCAATACCCTCATACGGCGGTTAATCATTTCCTTGTTCAACTTAAAGTTTGGAATACCATAACGGAGCAGTCCACCAGCATCCTCATTCTTATCAAACACGGTTACACTATAACCTTTTAAGTTAAGACGGTTGGCGGCGACTAAACCAGCAGGGCCGCAACCTATCACAGCCACTTTCTTACCATTACGCTCAGGCTGGTGTATGCGTACATATTTCTCTTTGAAAGCAATTTCAGTTATGGCAGCCTCATTCTCACGGTTTGTAGTCGGTTCATGCTCAATAAGATTAAGCACACAAGCCTTCTCGCAGAGAGCAGGGCAAATACGTCCTGTAAACTCAGGAAAATCATTAGTTGAGTTAAGCAAACGATATGCAAGTTCCCAGTCCCCCTTATACAAGGCATCATTCCATTCAGGAGCCTTGTTGCCCAAAGGACAAGCCCAATGGCAGAACGGTACACCACAGTCCATACAACGAGATGCCTGAGTGCGCCTATCGTTAGTATTTAAAGTCTGCTCTACTTCTCCGAAATCATGAATACGGTCATGCACCGGTCTATATCCTGCCTCCTGGCGGTGTATTGTCAAAAAAGCTTTTGGATTTCCCATTTTTCCTAATTTTTGAGGAGTTAACACATAGATTAATA
>JAJPYV010000105.1 GCA_021204735.1 Prevotella sp. | reverse complement strand
CTTATAACAGGGATATCAAGTATCTTTAAATCAATCCCAATGTCTTGAACTTCTTCCTTTATTCCTCTGTCCTTTTGATAGTTTCTGACAGCATCAAGAACATCTTGTGCATTGACACTCTCAATCTTATCAATATTCAATCTAATTAAAGGTGAATATTCAAGATCAGCCTGAATTGCTCTATCAAGATTATCTGCACCATAACCACCAGGTGCCTCAGTGTTTATAACTGACTTAATTTCCTGCATTTGGAACATTCGATTCGGATCAAAGTCAACGAGAATAGTCTGCGGCTTCATGTTCTTATATATTAAGTTCTTGTTTTTCTTGACCTTTACTGTTTTTCCTTTCTCATCAAGAACCTCCAAGATATCTGTTTCAGGTTCACCTTTCTCATTAATTAGGTCATATTGATCAGTATAACACTTGATATATCGATTCTGTAATCTAAAAGTTGCCTGGTCATATTCCTGAGGGGATGAGGTATCTTTCAAGAAAATCATAGTATCCCATTCTGGAACTGTGCAGCCCGTAAGCATACGGTTAACTGTCAATGTAAGGGTCTTTACGTTATTGTTTTCGCATCTTTCTATTGTTTCAATAATATTATCAAGATTCTTGTATTGTTTCTTTATATCATGACCACATATATTAAGTATTTCATACTCGTTCAGGTTTTTGAACTTGTCAGTATTGTCCTTAATGAGCTTTTCCATAGCATCACAAGATGCTTTATAAGGCAAAACCATGACAATGTGCCTGCATAGATTGCCTTCTTTAATTTTGTCATAGTCCAAAAAGCCAAGTAACTGGTCATCTTCTTTGGAACCATCAATAACTTCAAGCAAATCAAGAACTTCTTGCTCGTTCTTGAATTTCCTATGCAACCCCTTCTTACTTTTAGTTATTGAGCATGGTTCCAACAATTTGGATAGAGCATAGGTATAGCCCTTGTCCTTAAGATTTGAGAGAAGCAGGCGAGATGAAGCGTTCGGCATAAAAGCAAAGCGAATCATTTGAGGAAATCCATAATACGGATTGTCCCACTCTTTATAGGTATCATTGAATCTGTGTTCTGCATCCCAAGCTTCTTTTTCATGAATTATGTCAGAGAACTGTACAGATGCTATGATATCTTTTTCTGAGAACTCATTACCCATTAGAATACGATATGGGGTACCGGACAGATGAATTGTTACTTTTGTTTTAGTGTACAGACTCTTTGTAACTTCATCGGCATCTTCTGTATCAATAAAGTCATCATATGTGTCATCTGTAGCCTTTGTCTCTACATCATTTTCATAATCATCTGTGTTAAGAATAGCCCCATATTTCTCAGCGCGGGCTCCGAAGTGAGTCTCATCTACAATCAGCATATCAATGGGATATTTAGCATCAAATAAATCCTGATGCTTAGCCTTTATATCATCACCCATTAAATCTGCTAAGGTGAAAAAACAAGCAACATTTTTGTTAGTATCTAGTTTCTCTGAAATCAGTTTATTGTTATCTTTGAGATTATCGGAAGTAATGAAATCATAGTTAAATCCCTTGGTTGTAACGATGGTCCTCCCCCACTCATTCATTACGTCCTTCTTGCCGGAAACAATCACTACAAATTTAGCGCCCATTTCCACGGCACATCTCATTGCGGTATATGATTTGCCAAATCTCATTACCGCATACATTAATAGATTAGTTCTTCCCTCTTCAAAATAAGCGCGTTTGAAATTATTTACGACTTCCTGTTGATTGGGTCTTATATGAATCTCAACAGAATCAGGATCCCAGGATTCTGTTTCCTTTAATGTTTCTTCGTTATAGAATTGATACTTGTGAACATGTGACCTGTAATTGGATTTTATATCTTTAATGGCATCTCCTATCTCAGAAGGATCTACTCCTTCGAAAAACTCTTTAGAGTAATATACACCAGTGGGAATTTCATGTGGCTGTAAACGATGGTGTTTGATTTCTCCAAGTTCTTCAAGGTAGTAATGAACGGCATAATCACGGAAATATGCGTCATCAACCCTAGCTGATTCATCAAACACTGGTGTCAACTGATAATACTTCTCCCATTCTTTTAGTCTGACACTTACGGGTCTATATGTGTCTCCTACCTTGATATAATTTGGAATAGTATTAGTTGAAAACGCATAAATATGGGGTTCAACTCTGCCATAAATGATTGCTTCCAAAATACTGGTATTGATTGCCATTACATCACCTATTACAAATTCATTTCTTTGATCTGATAAGCCATAATATCCACATATCTAATGATTTTATATTCTTCCCAATCCATTATTTTACAGTAGATGCCTATATGATAGAACGGATTCTTAATTTTGCATCCCAAACATGAGCGAGGGGCCGTAGGTGGACCATTATCAAATGCATACATTCCGGATAAAAGATTGTCGATAGAGATTTGACTGTCGTTAGAAACGGCAGGCTTGGCTTCATTTGCCCACTTGCAACTGTCCGGGATTACTCCGCTGATACCATCCATTTGCCACAGATTCCAGGTTATGATTTCAATGATGTCTTTAATAGCCTTTACTGCAGGCTTTGTATGGAATCTTGCCTCATAGTATTCAATGAATGTATATAAAAGATTCTCCCTTGCCAGAAGGAGATTGTCTCCCTGCCATTCATACCCATAAATGCTCTTGTAAGCATTCATGACCCACTCAAGCCAACCTTGTTTATCTTTTACAGGTATATTCTCATTTATTACGCGCAACTTTCTGTCGAGTAAACCTATTCTTTCATTTATCTGAATGTATATGCCAGAAACAGTATCATATCTGCTCACAAGATATGGTGCCTCTCCACAGGTAATCTCAAGTCTGTTTTCCTTGACATAACTCTTCCAGTCTTTTCCCGGAGTGTTTGGAAAAACTATCGGATTAGTATTAGCTATCCAACCATATTCTGTCTGAGTGTTAAACACACCTTTGTATCCAAACCAGTCATCGTCTATAAGATTGTTCTGCTCGTTGCAAATATATGAAGGTGTAAAAACTTCTGCTTTATCTTGTATTCTAGACTGTTGTTCCTCTAAAGACTTTTTGACTCTAGGGCGTACTAAATCACCATCCATAGAAATGATGGCTTCACTTGTAATTGGGGTTTGGAAAGTAAATTTGGGATTGGCTGTCGTATAATCATCAGTAGCCCAAATTATGTTTCGTCCGGTTGTCCTGTCTTTAAGAAGTAAATCTAAAATATACTTGTCAAAACTATGGAATCCAGACTTATCTCTCTCAGCGTTTGCAGTTGTTACATTAGTATATTCTATACTCATACTCTATATGTCCTC
>JAJPYV010000226.1 GCA_021204735.1 Prevotella sp. | reverse complement strand
TACGTCTAAAGGGCTCTGATGCAGCAGTATCAGTATGGCTTGCTCCATTTCTATTCTATTAAAAACTGAGGCGGCAGAGATCCTAACTTTCATGCTTCTTTGGGCATAATTGTAAGTGTCACTTCCGCCTCTTGTAGCTTTTAAGTCATTGCCTTGAACTAATAGAAATCAATTCCTTAGGTTTAATAACAACTTGTATACCTTGAACCTTCAGAACCTGAGCCAGTTCCTATTCCAGTACCTGTTCCAGTACCAGTACCTGTTCCAGTACTAGAGCCTGAACCAGAACCTGAACCAGAACCTGAGCCTGTTGGTATACATCCGCCAAAGCAATAGGTAAAGCAATAATCGTCTCCAGATTCGCCTCCCATTTCCCCTTCATTGGCTTGATAAACTTCCAATGTTTCCATCTCGTTAATTAACTGCTTCTCCTCGTCAGCAGATAATTTTAAACTTTTTTCTTTCTCCCTCATTTTGATCTTTTTAAATTACACAATCTATCATATTAACACATTATACTAATTCTCTTCCGATAACTCTCTATTATACTGTCTTACGCTTTTTCCTCCTCTCAGCTGATATTGGAATGACAGCCCGAAGAAGTTGTTATACCGCTTGTTCTTGTTGGAGTTGCGATAGTGAGCCACCGTTGCGGGGTTCTCCCACACTGATGTGTTCTTTCCTTTTGTGAAGTGCAGAGGTGTCAGATACTGAAAATACATCCTTATCGCCCTGTGGCAGAAATATTTGAAGATCATGACGCGTATCTGGTCATGCTGCGTCTTATAGTGACCCTGTGCCCATGCGCCGTAGTCACTGTAGTCCTTTAGTATCAACGTGGGAGTAAGATCCCATTTCTGTATATTATAATCCAGCGTGATACTATGTCGCCAGCCGTTAATGTCGTGTTTGAATTCCTGATACTTCCCACACGCATGCCAGTATGACATATCAACTGAAATCGTCATGGCCTTTATATGTTTGCTAAAATTAAGGCTTGCCGTTGTCGAATTCCATTTAGCGTTTTGAGGCATTGTGGCGGCATAGTAGCCATCCTGTCCGTTCTGCAACTCGCCATATTCAAGCGTGGTGATGTCGGTGAAAGTGCGGGGCTGATAGCTCTCTTCAAGGCTTACGGTTAGGCATCTAAGGAAATAATACTGCAAACGTGCCCAGTGTGACACGGAGGAGCGCAGTTGGGGGTTGCCGCCTGACCATGTGAGCGAGTCGGAGAACTGTCCGTAAGAGGTTACTTTCGTAAGGTCTGGGTTGCTTATATTGCAGGAGTAGTTGAGCCTCAGCCATTGGTCATGCTTCATCCTCTGGTAGTAGGTGAGGTCGCCTCTCCATGAGAGATAATGGTCGTCTGCCTCGTCTCCCTTGGTCTTGTTTGTGGTTATAGATGCCAGTACGCTAAGGCTCGCCTTGTCGGTCACGTTAAAATTGCCATAGGTCCACACAGTGCTTTGCTTCAGCGTGTAGTCGGTCAGGCTCTCATGTGTCTCCGTCCTCTGCTGCTTATAGTGCTTCCACAAGTCATCGTACCCGATAGCCCAGTAAATCTTTTCCTGTAAGAAGCGGCGGTTCACCTCCGCTTTCCCGAATGTGTGATCCATACGGCTCCAGCGGTTGTCCGTTGTCTGGTAACCGCTTGTCTTCTCCAAGTTGTAATCAGAATTGGTATTTTGCCGAATGTAGTTAATGCTGGCGGTATAGTTCCACACGCCTATACCTCCTCGGTAGAAGCCTGCGAATGAGTGGCGTTGCCACTTCACGTTAGAGAATGATGTTGAGCCTATAGTGTCCTGCACGTTCCCCTCAAGGTCAGAGCGGACTATGGTCTTGGGATTGCGCTCGTCGTTGTCTGTCCACTGATAATCGTAGGTTAGAGAGATGGAATTATGCTTGTCGAACTGATAGTCAATTGAGGTGTTAACACGATGCCCTCTGAAATGAGTTTTCTTGTTTCTCGTTCCGTCGGCATTGTCTATCACTTCCTCCGCATAGTTGTTCGGCAGATACTGAGTCGTCGATAGATTGTTTTCCTCATCTTGGTCAAATGCTCCAAGATACATCAAGTAAAAATTCCATTTGTTATGCGTATATGTAAACGATTCCAACCACCGCTCGCCACTAAAAGGATTGCCTTTGACGTTTCTGCCGCCAGGGTAAACGTTGCCTACTGTAAAGCCTTGGTTGTCATATCCCTGGTATTTCTCCTTGCGGTGCAGATTGATTAGCACATCATAGTCTGCATATTTGCCTTTTGGTTGGGGAATTATTTCTATCTTGTCAAAGCGGAGGTGATATAGATCCTTCACATAACCAGCGTCCATCTCGAGGCTGTCCACAAGGATGAGTATCTTCTTCTGCCCTTGATATTCAAGCTCCTTTGTTAACTTGTTGTATATCATCCCAGGCACCTTGCCCAGCAGTTCGCCAGTGTCATAACTCCCCTTACGCATCTCTCTCGTAATATATATTATGTCTTTATCCCTTAGATGCACGATGTTAGAGGCATTTACCTCCACCTGTTTCAGATTCTCAGTCAGAGCCGCCTCAATGGAGTCAAGCATGAGGCTGTCTCTTTGGGAGACTTGGGCGGAGGTTTGCAAGGAGAAGCACAGCAGTGCAGCCATGATTGAGATAATGATAGCCCTATTCATAAATTACTTGCATTTATTTTCGTTCGAGAACGAGTTTATTATAATGTCTTTTCACTTCTTCATTCATTTTCTCATCCGCCTCCGTCTTATTTAAGAACATGCATTTTACTTCTCCGAACTTTCGTAACATGCTGTTGCGCTTGACGGGGCATGGTCCCCAACACAGGGGGAAATGTTTGCAGTTGTTGCAGATGATATTTTCCTTGTCAGCGCAGTATTGGAAGCACATATTCTCGCAGGACCATTCTATATCGCCCTCTTCAGTCAATTTTGCTCTTCCATCCAACGTCTCCAGATTGCATATATCAGCACTGCCGTCAGGTAATATCATTAAATTGTGTCTGAAATCGACGTAGCAAATACCTACTTCGCCTGTGCTCATGCAATATCCAGATTGCTGAACCAGAGAGTTTATTTCATTTACCTTATTCTGGTTTATACTTCTTTCGTCCTCTTGCCATATCTTTTTAGGAGACACGTCTATTCTTCCACGTAATTCATCTGGTATAATCTCGTTCACCTGCTCTACGATCTGCGAAGGTTCAAGAGTCTCTTTAGAATAGTTGATCCTGAGATTAACCGTAGAGCAAGGAATAAGGCTAAGAATATCTACGATGTTGTGTAATGCCTTTGAAAAGGTGTCCACTCCGCGCAGACATTTAACCTTGTTGTGCTCCTCTC
>JAJPYV010000164.1 GCA_021204735.1 Prevotella sp. | reverse complement strand
GAAATACATAAAAGGTTTCTATAAATCCATTTATGTTGATAACACCCCTACAATAAGTTTTGAAACTATTTATGTTGATAATTGCTCATCAGACGGAAGTGTTGACTTCTTGAAAAAGAATTATCCGCAGGTAAAGATATTGATAAATGATACCCCCAAAGGTTTTGGAGAGAACAATAACATAGGCACTTCCGCTTCTACGGGAAAATATTTGGCTATCTTTAATCCGGACATCGTAGTGCAAAAAGACTGCATTGACAACTTATATAATTATGCCGAGAAACACAAGGAGATTGGCATACTCGCCCCTAAGTTGTTAGATGCCGATGGCTCTTTGCAGTATTCAGTCAGGGGGTTTCTCTCCCCGAAAATTCTTTTATGGAGGCTGATGACACGAGGCAAAGACAGTAAAGAGATTGATGCGGTTAACGACTATCTTTGCAAATACATGGACCACACCAAGATACAACCAGTGAATTGGTCGAGTGGCGCAGCTTTTTTCATCAGTCGTGACGTTTACAGCAAGTTGGTTGGGTTCGATATGGACTTTTTCCTGTACATGGAAGACGAGGACTTGTGCCTGCGGGCATGGCAAAACGGATTTCCAGTAATTTATTATCCTGAAGCAAAATTAGTGCACGACTCTCATAGAGAGAGCCTGAAATTCGGGAAAAAGTCGTGGGTACACCTTAAGAGTGTATTGACTTTTTTCCATAAGCACGGTTTTTCGATACCTGATTATGCAAAGGCATACGCTGAGAAAATAAAGAATACGGGGAAAGATTTGTGATAAATTCTATGCGAAAATGGTTCATCTCATGGTGTTAGAATTTTCCAACGTTTGCGGGAAAGCATTCGTATAACAACTGCAACCAATAAATTCAGCCTATATGTTACCTTGACATACGCGGAAAGTCTTGACTTTTCCGAAGATGAGGATGCGTTATCGCCGTGCCGCCTGTAACACATCAGGATGTCTGGAATAAAACATACACGGAAACTTGTCAGCGAAAGCATCCCAATCCAGAAGTCATGAGTTATAACGTATGTGGGTATCGGCAGACAGAAATTAAGAACCTCTCTCTTGAAAACCATGCAACATCCCATAAAGCGAGTTTTCCAAAAATTTGCCCAAAAGCCTGACTTGTCATGATGAAATGAGTAAAAATTTTTGTTCAAGTCATTGCCTTCACTGTCTATCAGCTTTGCATCATGGACTATAAGGTCGTAATTATGCAACTTTTCCAATGCTACTTGAACTTTGTTTGGCAGCCAGACATCATCCTGGTCACAAAGAAAAATATAATCACCCTGTGCCTTTTTCAGGGCATTCTCAAAGTTGTACTTGAACCCATGCTTACCTTTGTTTTGGAAAGTCTTTATTCTTTGGTCTCCGATTGAATGAATGAGGGACAAAGTCTGGTCATGACTACCGTCATCAGAAATGATTATTTCATCATTATCAGACAGTTGCGTCAAGATTGAATGGATTTGTTCTTCAATGTACTTTTCGCCATTATATGTTGCAATGCAAACGGAAATTCTCATTATTGCCAATCAAAAGTATTAAGGATTAGTTTGTCTGAAATTAAATTCTGTTTTTTCATGCAGAAGATCTTCCAGGAAAGAAGTTGAATTTAATCTTCTGTTGCGTCATGATTGCGACAAAGAAGATGAATTGAATGAAAGCAACAAGGCTCATCATAATATTCTCCTGATAGAACTGAAGGATAAGAACCTGCGCAATATAAGTGTAAATGCATTTTCCGATTCCACTGCCATTACGGAACTGGCGGTATGCCCAACCGCTGAGTATACCATAAACCAAAGCGAAAAACGGTATGCCAGGATAACCGAAATCTTGGTAAAACGGTTGGAAAATTGTATAAACATTAGTACTAATAGGCACGAAGACAAACTCTTGTAATTTTGTGTTTACTTCCACATCGTAACCGAATCTATCCAAGAAAAGATACAAAGTTTGGAACGAATGCGACCCAAATTGTTGCGAGACATCTACATCTACCATGCCGAAAGCAACAGCAGGAGAAAGGATGTACATACCGATGAAATCAAGGATTGTCGTTTCATTGGAAGTGTTATTATTGGATTGCATTTCTCGAGAGAGATTGAAAAGAAAGAAAAAAAGGAAGATTACGACCGCCCAAATAATGATGGTTCGTACTTTGATATACCCACGTTCAAAAAGCACAAAAACAGTAGCGAAAAAGGCAAAGAACAAACCTCCTTTTTCCATAATAGCAAAGCAAGACAGCAAAATGGCTAAATATATTGTTGCAATCTGCCATTTCGGAATCTTAGGATATTTCCATAACGCTATTACAAGAAGAACTTGATTCAGAATATACGAATAGTTCAGAATTCCAAAATCTTGATCTCCATAAACAGCCAATATACGAATGTTGTACAACATATCCGCAGTATCAAACATCATGACAATCTTCAACATTTGATAAAGGTACATTGGGGTCATAATCATTGATATAATATAGATTACAGTGAACAATTTGTCACTGAGAGGCATCTCGCCCAAGACAGCAGCATCTGAATCTTTTACAGCAGGAAGGAGATAATACGTCAAGAGAGACGACACACATAGCACTGGAATCCATAAGGAAACGCAAGTCAAGAACTGATCACTTAGAGGATAGAGCAAATCCCCCTGGAATTGCATTGCAAGAATGATAGCGAACCATATTCCCACCGTCAAGAACCACGGAGAGAAATAATCGCCCAACCGATATACGCGAAAGGCAATCAACATTATGGCCAATATAATCAGAATTACAATTTCCACGTTTTCTTATTTTTTACATATTATCAACCTTTGAAGAAGTATCCACCATGTAGTGAAAACAAATCCGAGAAACAAAAATAAAAATACATAAACAATAAATATAGGCTCAAAAGACTTTACAGGAACAGTAACGTTTTGAAACACAGAAAACGAAGTAATATTTCTGTGATGCAGTATCTCGGCACGTATATATTGTTCGTATGCATCAGAATAGTCATCGAATGCTTTATTACGTTCCTTATTCAATGCATCAAGAGTTATCTTTACATTTGGTTGGGAACCATCAAAATGGCTATCCCTATATGAGATGTATTTATCCTGTGCCTTAAAATACTCTTTCTCAAGTTGATTCTTCTTATTATCAGCATTTATTAAGTTAGCTTGTGAATATTTCCTCCTATTATCTATTATTTCAGTTTGCAGACGATTTATCACAGAATCAGCTAAAAGAGCTGCGACCTCCGGTTTATTATCAACCACACGTATCGAAATAGTGTAATATTTTTGAGAAAAATTAGATCTTACATTATTCTTAATGATTTTTA
>JAJPYV010000160.1 GCA_021204735.1 Prevotella sp. | reverse complement strand
ATGAATTGGGGGGGGGTAAAATTAAGATTTTTTTTGTGATAAAAAATTTGTTTTTATATGAAAAAGTACTACTTTTGTAATCAAGAAAAAAGCTCTCTTACTAAGAGAGCTTTTTTTTCTTTACCTCATTGAAAATGTTTGATTTATGCGGTTTTTATGCATTTTTATACGCTTTTCAGGAGTATTAAGTGATTATTCTAAAAGGATTTCAAGAATTTGGTGTGATAAATATAAACAAAAAGAAAACAAATAAACAAAATGTTAACTCCTTTTTCTTTCCATATATATAGGGCTCTTTTGATGCTTTAAACAAATAAATACTATTTTGGGATGCCTCTAATTAGACAAAAACTTTTGGCAGTTCACATTCATCTCTAATACCACTGGACAGCGTTACTATAACCACTTCTCTTGTCGTATTTAAGTGCATCAGTAAGTGTAGATGCATTGCACCTAAATGTAAAATTATAGGATGTGTATGGGGCAAGAACCACAGAACAACTCATATTAAAACAGTGCAAGTCTCGCGAAAGTGATGCTGTAGTCATGGAAATGGCATGACTATCAAAATCATATCCTGATGAAAAACTGATATTCCAACCGTCACTAATCCTTATATTTCCACTAAAATTAAGAGTCTGTGTGAATTTGTATGGATAGCGCATGGATTTAGTATTGAAATTACCACTTGTATTCTCACGCATTGTAATTCCATATCCTATCGTCAATGACCATGGCATGGAAAATTTCATATATCCATCTTCATCCGTTTCTGCCTTACCTGCACTCTCCTTTCGTGCAGCTTTTTGACCGTTCGTCAGAGCTTCGTCAACATTGGTATCTAAGCCTGTGTCGTCATCGTCATAATAATCATCATCATCGTCATTCTTACCTTTCCCTTTACCCTTTTCATCCTTGTCCTTACCGCCACCAAACCATTTCTTCAACTTCTCTGGATTCAACGTGAATGATAGGTTCTGGGACATACCCTGGAAACGACCAAACCGACCTTGACTATACTCAGTATGGTTACCAACGTATGGCTTTCCATTTTCATCCAATTCGTATGCGTATGTGGCAAATACAGCATTCATGTTGAACGTATAACTCTTCCACCATTTCAGTCGCAATCTCACGGTGAGGTCCGACCATGGCTGCGTCTTTGCTGCCATGTTATACCCCATATTGAAACCTAACTCATCAATAAGACTGATTTTCTTGAATCCTGTCGAATCCTTGTCCGACTTGACTTTCATCTCTATATTGTTAGACAAGTCAAAGGTAAGACTTCCTGTCTTACCTTTGCCAGGAACGCCAAACACTCCGTTGGAATATGGAGAATATGACACTAACGACACATTGCCATCCGCATCGGTCTTCTGGTATGTTTCGTAATATCCATAACGACTCGTTCCGAAATCCGGTGAATAACTAAATGATACCGTCGGGGTCATCACGTGTCGTATTGCATTTATCTTGTCTCCGAATATCTTACGATTTGGTATCCAAAATCCGTATAGTTTTGTGGATGCGGAAACACTCAAACTCCAGTTGTATAGGTTGTAGAATCCGTTTATCGTATCTGTCACTTCCTTCTGCTCTTCAGTATCCCACGACCTCATTATCTTGTTTGTGTACATCCTATCTGTGAAACTGAACGATGGATTAAGATTAATATAATTAAAGAGTGTGAAGTTACCACTGATAGGTATACTGTGCTGAAACCCGTTTTTCCAATCCTTCAAGAGATTTGACTTCATTATCAAGTTCTCTTTCGTGTCGATAGAATTACTAAGATGTCCCGTGTAGCTCATGGAAATCTTCTCATACCATCGCTCCTTACCTACTTGATGTTTACGCTTGAATGGATAAAACCTACTGATTGATATATTCAGGTCTGGCAACGATAAACTAATTGTTGAATCTCGCATATTCTGACTAAGGTTTCCTGTTCCACTTAACGTCATTCCTATACTTGAGAATGTGGATGACCAACTGACACTTGAAGTACGTATACTTTGCGTATAGCTTTGTGGATTGTACATACTGGTCAAATTGTTTTTCTCATAACTCGTTGTAGCAAAGTTAACACTCGCCGACAACGACATATATGGATTGGCTTTGGAATCCTGCCTGTGACTCCATTGAATCTTGAAACTCGTCTGCTCTGTAAAGTCGGGCATTCCCTTGTCTCCATTCTTGGTATCCTGGTAACTGAAATAAAAACTACCGCTATACTTGTATCGCTTCTTGTAATTTGACGCTGCTGATATTCCCCATGACCCTTTAGTGTATATTTCTCCAAGAAGTTTCAAATCCCAAATATCGCTCATGGCGAAATAATATCCTCCGTCACGTAGATAGAATCCGCGTGCACTCTCATCTCCATAACTCGGCATTATAAATCCACTTGAATAACTTTTTGTGAATGGGAAAAAACCGTACGGTATCGCCAATGGCAACGGAACATCTGCCACCACAAGATATGCAGGTCCGAAAACTACATCCTTCCCTGGTCGCACCTTCGCACGCGAAAGGGCTATATAAAAATCAGGATGCTCCTGATCACACGTGGTATAACGCCCATGTTGCAGATACAACACGCCATCGGCATTCCTCTTTGAGTTCTGACTCGTTAAAAATCCGTCTTCCTGCTCTGTATACACATTGTTGATAAATCCTTTCTTTGACTTGAAATTAAACGACATTGTGTCACTCTCGTACTTGTCCTGACCCATAGTAAATATTGGACGTCCACTCAACACTCCCAGCGTATCGGCAGTTCCTGTGGCATGCACCAAACTGCTGTCAAGACTCATCTGTATCCTATCACTGACAAGGTCCATATTCTCGTATTTCACGTTTGAATTACCATATAAACGTGCACGTTTGTTTAAAGCATCATATACCAATGAGTCATTCGACGAAAAATCTACAGGAGAATCAAGCCCATTTGACTTTGATCGGTTTATACTGTCAAGACGTATGGAATCATCTACATGTTTGTTGTGATGATAAATAGCCAACTGGAGAGAATCCATTTTGGTCGTATCTATTTCGTGTTTAATTGGAAGCGAATCTAAACGTGTGCTATCTTTAAAAATGGAATCTAATGGAATCGTGTCTTTCATGGAAACCGTATCCTTTTGCACGTTTTTTCCCTTCTTCCTCTGGGGTAACGGCAAAGATACGTCTGCCATTACAAATATAAACGCAGACATCAGGATGAATATGACGGTTTTCGCTCTCATTACATTCAAAAGTGCAAAATTACTGAAATTAAAGCTAATAGTACGCCAAAATCACCTTTTTATTGTTTATTTAACGTTTTAACAATTAGAAAAATATCCAACAAACTTAATATCTTTATATAA
>JAJPYV010000114.1 GCA_021204735.1 Prevotella sp. | reverse complement strand
TACAAAAACGCCGCAAAGTTACTACCTTTTTCTCTCTTACTGTCCCATATCTAAATTTATTTTAATTTTTTAACATATAATTTACTGATACATCCTTACAAACAAATACGCCGACAAGGAACCTAATAATATCGAATTCTTAATTCATATCTCTTAATTCTTAATTTGTGCCTCAGCGCATTATTCTTAATTTGCGCTTTGCAAATAGAAAAAAGCGAGAAAAATTCTCGTATTTTTTATTCTGTATCAAAATAATTACTATCTTTGCACAAGAAAAACAATTGCCTTATGTTAGTAAACTTTACATTTCAGAACTTTCGTTCATTCAGAGACGAAAAAACGCTTAGTATGGAGACTGCCTCAATCAAAGAATTGAATGATTCTGTTATTCAGAAAAATTTATATCGTTTACTGCCAGCTGCCGTAATGTATGGAGCAAATTCCAGTGGAAAGAGTAATGTATTGTTGGCATTGAAAACCATGAGAAATGTTTTATTAGATAGTGTTAAACTTAATCCTAAAGACGATTTGGATTTCCAACCATTCATGTTGGATTTGAAATCTCATAGTCAGCCAACATCTTTTGAAATCCAATTTCTATTAGATGATATCAAATACCGTTATGGATTTGAATATAACAGGAAACGTATTTGTAATGAGTGGTTGTATGAGAAGTGTGCCAATCAACGTGAGTTCAATCTGTTCCTTCGAGCTGATGATGAGTTTGAGATTTCAAAGACTCGTTTTCCTGAGGGTATTGGTAAGGATAAGGCAACACCCTCAAACCGTTTGTTTGTTTCTTTGGTAGCACAGTTAAATGGCTCAAAATCAATGCGTATTCTCGATTGGTTTAATGATTGCAAATACCTTTCAAGTATGGAAAGTTATAGTTATAAAGGTGATACCATGCTTATGTTTAGTGAGCATTTGGAAGGTTGGAAACAAGCTCTGGATTTTTTCCATCATACGCAACTTGGATTTAATGATTTTTTTGTTAAAGAAAAATTTTTTCCCAATGATGGCTTTGTAAGTGAAGACCATTTTTCTGATGATACTCAATCAAAGTTGCAAGCGAAATTAAAATTGGTAGCTAATTTGGAAGCTAAAACAACCCATAATATTTATGATGAAAATGGTGCTTTGTATAGCGAAGGAACTTTTGATATGCATAAAATGGAATCAGAAGGAACTAAAAAAGTCATCGAAATGGCTGGTCCGATTTTTGATGCATTAAAGTCGGGTAGGGTATTGCTTGTTGATGAGTTGGATGCCAAGTTACATCCATTCTTAACTCGTAGTATTCTACAACTATTTATGAATCCCAAAACCAATGTCAATGGTGCTCAACTAATTTTTACAACGCACGATACCAACCTGCTTAATCTTGCATATTTGCGTCGTGACCAGATTTGGTTTACTGAAAAAGACAACATCGAATCGAGCGACTTGTATTCTTTAGTTGAATTCAAAGATGAGAGTGGTGTGAAAATTAGGAATGACCGTAGTGTACAGAAAGATTATATCAATGGACGTTATGGTGCAATCCCATTTATGAACTAAAAGATGTTTTGCAATGGGACTGATTCCAAAATATAAGTTGGAAGCACAAAAACAGGAAAAGCGTCAAGCTAAGGCAGCTAAGAAGCGTCATGAAAATACACGTTCTAAAATCGTGCGTTTCTTGATTGTCTGTGAGGGAACATGTACTGAGCCAAATTATTTTCGTGCATTAGTTAAAGATAAATACTCTGATGTTAGGAAGCAAGACATCAAAGGTGCGGGAATGTCTACTTGTGCACTTGTAATACAAACTCTCCATATTAAGGAAGAATTGGAACGCAAGCGTCAACTGAAATTCGACAGAGTTTGGGTTGTATTCGATAAGGATGATTTTCCAGATTTTAATGAGGCTATTAAATTGTGTAAGAAATACTCATTGAATTGTGCATGGACAAACGAAGCCTTTGAATTATGGTATTATTTGCATTTTCAGTATTTGGAGGCAAGTATCAATAGGCAAGAATATATTGAAAAGTTAGAGAATGAGATGCGCAAATATCCCGGTTATGAAAATTACAAATATAAAAAGAACGATTCCTCAATATATAAAATGCTGACTTCAATCGGCAATGAGACTCTTGCTAAGCGTCATGCTAAAAAATTACGTTCACTTTATGCAGGAGATAATGATTATGAGAAACATAAACCTTGTACTACGGTTGATTTATTAGTTGATGAATTGGAGCTCCCGAACTATTATTAAAGTAGAATTTTTTCATTCTTCGCAAAGAACCAAGTAATGATGCTTTCTTATTTTGCGACCATCGGGAACATTGTTTTTATTTGATATAAGAAATAATTTTGCGTGGATATTGCGGAATTATCGAATTTATTATTACTTTTGTACCCACAAAAGTGTTCGGAACAACATTCCGATGATTTAAACCTACATAAAAACTATTGAAAAGGTTTAAAATTGTTGTTTTAGGAACGGTTAGGGCAAGAGCCCGAACTTTTACAGCTTATATACATAACTGCTTGAATTACAATATGTTGTATATTCATGCAGGAATCAAAAAAGTGTCTTGACACGAAGAAATGGAATACACAGACGATGGACAGAAACCACATTGGTTCGTGTTGCGAGACCTCAAGCGACCCAATGCCAATTTGCCAGCCTACCGACTGCTTGAGGAGGCGAACATGAATGTGTTCACTCCCAAGAAATGGTATCTTGCGACAGTTAAGGGCAAGAGAGTGCGCAGACAAGTCCCCGTTATTCCCGACCTGTTGTTCGTTTGTGACACAAGAGAGAACCTCGACCCGATAATCGAAAGGAATCCGCTGATACAATACCGTTGGTTGCGCAACATGCGTCGCACCCCCATGACTGTCCCCGATACCGAAATGAACAGGTTTATTACGGCAGTCAACTCGACAACATTCCCACAGTATTATAGACCCGATGAAATCACTCCCGACATGATTGGCAGGATGATTCGCATAATCGACGGCCCTCTCAACGGTTATGAAGTTCCCCTCCTCAAAATGCGTGGTTCACGAGTAAAACATATCATCGTCCAGATACCCTCTCTTCTAACCGCCACAATCGATGTCCGTCCCGACTACATCCAACTATTATAAAATGTAATCAACACATAATTAAATAAGGTGTATTCTAAAACATACGCCCCAATTTTATTATGGCGATTCGCAAGCTACCAGCAAGCCAACACGCATTTTTATTTCTTCTTTTGCAACGCATACTGCAAGCAAAGAGCCGAGCAAACGACGCAAGCAAATTGTAGGGACTTGATTTATCATGTCCGCTCGTTTCGAAGAAATGAATTGCAAGCAAGAGTGCATTTTTATTTTGCGACGCAAGGAGCA
>JAJPYV010000251.1:6363-16531 GCA_021204735.1 Prevotella sp. | reverse complement strand
AGGGGAGCATCAGCTGCCATGCGTGCGTTTGGTGTAGCCTTGGCAATGGCTTTCAACTGTGCCTTGTCGTTAATAACAATGAAATGCCATGGTTGCTTGTTTGCTGCCGTTGGCGCTGCCATACCAGCCCTGAGCAGTTTTTCAACTTTGTCTTTCTCAACAATTTTGTCCTCGTAAGCACGTATGCTTGTTCGGGATGTGATGTTGGAGAGTACTATTTCTTCCGTATTACTTTCTTCCTTGTTGCCACAAGATTTGGCAAGACAGATGCAGAGAACGATTACTGCTATCACAAGGATAATGTTAATGATAAAAGATACTTTCATGATATGTGTGTGTTTATTTCCCTACAAAGTTACAACTTTTTCTGATTTTTCCTGTTTTCCGAAATTTTATTTTTTTTATTGCCGCAAAAATCTTAACTTTGCAAGTTAAGTTGATTTTCGAAAAATCAAAAAGTGTCTTTTATAAAACTAAATAATGTCTTCTGTTAATATAAAAATAGTAAAGAGCAAAAAGGACTTGAGGAAGTTTATAGACTTCCATTATGATTTATACAAGGGCAACAAATACGATGTCCCGAATCTTTTCAGTGATGAGATGAATACCTTGAGAAAGGACAAAAATGCCGCTTTCGAGTTTTGTGAGGCTGAGTATTTCATGGCTTTTGATGAAAAAGGCAAGATGGTGGGCAGGGTAGCTGCTATAATCAATCATCGTGCCAACAACAAATGGGGGCGCAAGAGCGTGCGTTTCGGTTGGATAGATTTCATAGACGATATTGATGTCTCACGCACCTTGTTTGAGGCTGTTGAGAACTATGGCAGGCAGAAAGGAATGGAAGAAATGATAGGTCCGCTTGGTTTTACAGATATGGATCCAGAAGGAATGCTGACTTGGGGATTCGATGAGCTTGGTACAATGCC
Source organism: Prevotella sp. (assembly GCA_021204735.1). GTDB lineage: Bacteria > Bacteroidota > Bacteroidia > Bacteroidales > Bacteroidaceae > Prevotella. The sequence goes on along the minus strand of JAJPYV010000251.1, from coordinate 15,605 downwards.
TACAATATACAATTATCCTTACTATCCAGAGCATGTGGGGAAATTAGGTGGTTTCGAGAAGGATAACGATTATGTTGAATTCAATATGAAAAATCCTCCTCGTGTGCCTGAAAAATACACCAAATTGGCAAACATGATAAAGCAACGTTATAATCTGCATGTGAAAAAGCTCACTAAAAAGGATGTTTTTGAAGGCGGTTATGGCAAGATAATGTTTGACTTGATAAATACATGTTTTAAAGACCTTTATGGTTATTCAGAACTTTCTGATAGGCAGATTGACCAATATATCAATATGTATTTTCCCCTTGCTGACTTAAGTCTGGTTACTGTTATTGAGGATTGGAATGCTGATAAGAAACCTATTGCTATGGGCATTACAATTCCATCTCTCTCTGTGGCTTTGCAGAAATGCCGCCGTGGAAGGCTTCTCCCATTCGGGTGGTGGCATATCCTAAGAGCTTTGAAATGGCATAAGACGAAAGGGGTTGACCTTCTTCTGATTGCTGTCCTTCCAGAATACCGTGCGAAAGGTGCCAATGCATTGCTGTTTGATGACCTTATCCCTCGTTACATTGAATATGGTTTCGAGTGGGGCGAGAGTCAGGTTGAAATGGAGGGTAATGAGAATGTGCAGAGTCAGTGGCAGTATCTTAATCCGAGACTCCACAAGCGCAGAAGATGTTACAAGAAGAAATTGTGAGACAAGATAAGTTGTGTGTCAGGATAAAAAATAACGGAACATGTCCGAACAAGACTTAAAATTTGATAATGCGTCATTAGAACCGCAGACTGAATATACCGATGAGAATATCAGACACTTGTCGGATATGGAACATGTGCGTACCCGTCCTGGTATGTACATAGGGCGGCTCGGTGATGGCTCAATGCCAGAGGATGGTATTTATGTGCTTCTCAAGGAGGTTATCGACAACTCGATTGATGAGTTCAAGATGAATGCCGGCAAGAGAATTGAGGTGGATATCGATGAGCAATTGCGTGTTTCCGTGCGAGACTATGGGCGAGGCATTCCACAAGGAAAACTTATTGAGGCGGTCAGCGTTCTGAACACTGGCGGTAAGTACGATTCTAAGGCATTCAAGAAAAGCGTGGGACTTAATGGTGTGGGTGTCAAGGCAGTGAATGCTCTCAGTTCTCATTTTGAGGTTCGTTCTTACCGTGATGGTTTGGTTCGTTTAGTGAAGTTCGAGAGGGGCGTGATGGTGGACGATACTACTGAAAAAACAGATGACGAGACAGGCACATATATCTATTTTGAGCCAGATGATACCCTGTTTAAGAACTATGCCTTTCATCATGATTTCGTGGAGACGATGTTGAGAAACTATACATATCTCAATACGGGACTTACCATAATGTATAATGGGAGGAGGATTTTGAGTCGCAATGGACTGAAAGATCTGCTTAATGATACGATGACTACAGATGGCATGTACCCGATTATCCACCTTAAAGGGGAAGATATAGAGATTGCTTTCACACATACTAACCAGTATGGCGAGGAATACCACTCTTTTGTTAATGGTCAACATACCACACAGGGCGGTACTCACCAAAGTGCTTTCAAAGAACATATCGCCCGAACTATCAAGGATTTCTTTGGTAAAAACTTTGAATATACAGATATCCGCAACGGTATGGTGGCAGCCATAGCTGTGAATGTTGAGGAACCTATGTTCGAGAGTCAGACGAAGATTAAGTTGGGTTCACTTACTATGTCTCCTAATGGTATCAGCGTCAATAAGTATGTGGGAGATTTCATTAAGAATGAGGTGGATAATTTTCTGCACAAAAACTCTGATGTGGCTGAAGTGATGCTCCAGAAAATCCAGGCGAGTGAGAAGGAACGAAAAGAGATGGCGGGAGTTACCAAACTTGCCCGTGAGCGTGCTAAGAAAGCAAACTTGCACAATAGGAAGTTGCGCGACTGCCGTATTCATTACAGCGACGTGAAGGATAACCGCAAGGAGGAAAGTTGTATTTTCATTACGGAGGGTGATTCAGCAAGTGGTAGTATCACTAAAAGTCGTGATGTAAACACACAGGCGGTGTTCTCACTTAGGGGTAAGCCGCTTAACTCTTTCGGTTTGACTAAAAAGGTAGTGTACGAAAATGAGGAATTCAACTTGCTTCAGGCTGCTCTTGATATAGAGGAGAGTATTGACACTTTACGATATAATAAGGTGATTGTGGCAACCGATGCTGATGTAGATGGTATGCACATCCGACTGCTTATAATAACTTTCTTCTTGCAGTTTTTCCCTGAATTGATAAAGAAGGGTCATGTGTATGTTTTACAGACCCCATTGTTTAGGGTTAGAAACCGTATCACTAAGATTCATGATAAGAAGCAGAAAGAGAGCGGGAAGGGTAGAAAAGGTGATTTTATAACTCGCTATTGTTACAGTGACGAGGAACGTGCAAAGGCTATTGAGGAACTTGCTCCTGACCCTGAGATAACACGTTTCAAAGGGCTCGGAGAGATCAGTCCTGACGAGTTTGCCAATTTCATCGGCCCAGACATCCGTTTGGAGCAAGTTACTTTGCACAAGACCGACCAAGTGCAGAAACTCCTTGAATACTATATGGGAAAGAATACGCCCGAAAGACAGAATTTCATTATCGACAACTTAGTTATCGAGGAAGATCGTGCTGACGAAAATTAATGCTCCCGTTGGTCGCAAAATAAGAAATAAAAATTCATTCTTGCTTGCGTGAATGCATCGCAAAATAAAAAATTAAAATGAGAACAAATATTTTTTTTAAAAGATATCACGTTGCAAATCTCTCCCCCTTAGGGGGGAGTTGGAGGGGGCTTTTTTCTCTTCTATTCTTTCTTTCCGTAATTTCCGCAAATGCACAGATTACGCTGAATTTTTCTGCGGATAGTCCTTTGCGCAAACTACAAATTGCTGAAATGGCGATAACCAATTTGTATGTTGACTCTGTTGATGAGAAAAAACTTGCGGAGGACGGCATACGTGGGATGTTGGAGAAACTTGATCCTCACTCATCGTACTCAACACCTGAAGAAGTAAAATCAATGAATGAGTCGTTGCAGGGTAATTTTGAAGGTATTGGGGTGCAGTTTAATATGGTCGAGGATACTCTTGTGGTAATACAACCTGTTTCCAACGGACCTTCTGAAAAAGTGGGCATTTTGGCTGGTGACCGTATAGTGTTGGTTAATGACACGGCAATCGCAGGGGTGAAGATGGCTAAGGAGGAGATAATGAAACGGCTGCGTGGTCCTAAGGGTACGAAAGTTGAACTTGGTATCGTGCGTCGTGGCGTGGATGGTATTTTGAATTTTACTGTGAAGCGTGATGTTATTCCTGTTAATACTATTGATGCTGTGTACATGATACGTCCCGAAGTGGGCTATATAAAGATAGAGAGTTTCGGTGAGACTACTCATGAGGAGTTCATGAAAGGTTTAGCAAAACTAAAAAAACAAGGCATGAAGGATTTGATTCTCGACCTTCAGGGTAATGGAGGAGGATATCTTCAGGCAGCTGTTGACATAGCCAACGAATTTTTACCGAAGAACGACCTTATTGTTTACACTGAGGGCAGGAGCGTGAAGCGAATGGAATATACTGCCAAAGGTGACGGATCATTTCAGACAGGACGAGTGTTTGTTCTTGTCAATGAATATACAGCATCGGCGGCAGAGATTGTCAGTGGGGCAATACAAGATCAGGATAGAGGTGTGGTTATTGGTAGGCGCACGTTTGGTAAAGGACTCGTGCAACGCCCAATAGAACTGCCTGACGGGTCAATGATCAGACTTACTGTTTCTCATTATTATACGCCTTCAGGTCGCTGTATACAGAAACCGTATGTGAAGGGGGATAAGGAGGACTATGCTAAAGACTTTGAAAACCGACTGAAAAATGGTGAAATGACAAGCGTTGACAGTATTCACTTTGCTGATTCTCTCAAATATTATACACTTAGAGAGCAGCGTGTGGTTTATGGAGGTGGTGGTATAATGCCTGATGAGTTCGTTCCACTCGACACTCTACAATATACGAAATTTCACCGACAGATTTCGGCTAAAAGTTTGATTATCAGCGCAAGCATTAAATATAGCGATAATAATCGTAAGCAGTTGAAAAAGTCATATTCTACATTTGAGGCGTTCAATAGTGAATTTACTGTTCCTCAGTCTCTCATTGATAGTATTATCGAGGAGGCGAAAGATATGGACATAGAACCAGCTGATGATGATGAATTGCAACGCACACTGCCTTACTTGTCAATCCAGTTGAAGGCACTCGTTGCCCGTGACCTCTTCGATATGGATGAATATTACCAAATTGTAAACGAGACAAGCGACATTGTCAAAAGAGCGATCGCTCTTTTGACAAATTAAGAATTAATAATTCGTTATTGCTTGCGTTTCTTACTTGCGGGCTTGTTTGCGTTTATGGTGATTTGCAAGTCTAAATTTGTGTTGGCATGAGTGCTAACGCATTGTTTTCTGCATTTTCCATCAGCTCTCTTTCACCTGGTCCTTTATCATTAATTCCGCATAGGTGGAGGATGCCGTGGATGATAACACGGTGGAGCTCTTCGTTATAGTCTTTACCGAGCATTTCTGCATTGGAGCGCACGGTGTCAAGACTAATAACGATGTCACCGTTTATGGTGTCGCCCTCGTCATAATCAAAAGTTATTATGTCGGTGTAATAGTCATGCCCTAAAAACTCACGGTTAACTTCAAGGATTTTTTCGTCATTTACGAACATATAACCTATTTCACCTACCTTACGTCCGTATGAGGCAACGACTTCCTTTATCCATGCCGTTGTCTCGCGCTTTCTTATATTAGGCATTTTCATGCCATCACTGTTGTATGTAATCATAATGCTCGCTTCGCTCGCAAAATAAGAAATAAGAGATAAGAAATAAGAAATCACTTTGGTAAAAACATCCTTACATCTTTTCCGAAATGTATCAGTTCTCTGACTAAGCTCGATGACACACTTTCGTACTGTGGTTCTGCATAAAGCAATATTGTTTCGATGCCGCAGAGTTGTTTGTTGATGTCTGCTTGCTCACGCTCGTACTCAAAGTCTTTAATGCTTCGCACACCTTTTATAATAAATTGGGCATTCTCTCTTTGGGCAAAGTCGGCTGTCAGGTCATCGTATTCTTTAACTTCGATTTTCGGTTCATCTTTATACAATGCAGCGATTGCTTGTGTACGCTCACTTGCGCTGTACATGTATTTCTTACGCTCGTTGACACCCACGCCGATTACGATACGGTCGAAAAGAGGTAGGGCTCGGCGGACAATCGAGTCGTGTCCTATGGTGAAGGGGTCGAAACTGCCTACGAAAATCCCTGTTCTCATGCTTGTTATTGATTTTATGTTTTTCTGTCCTATTACCCGAACAGGTCTTGTTCGGTACTCTTGCTGCTATATGGGTTGCGCCCGAAATGTTTGTAAGCGAGTTCTGTTACCATTCTTCCTCGTGGTGTGCGCTTGATGAAACCTTCCATTATCAGGAATGGCTCATACACTTCTTCCACTGTTCCTGAGTCCTCTCCTATTGCCGTTGCGATTGTGGTGATACCCACGGGCCCGCCACGGAACTTGTCGATAATGGTAAGCAGTATCTTGTTGTCTATTTCGTCAAGACCGTATTGGTCGATGTTCAAAGCGGTAAGTGCCACTTTTGCTATTGCGGTGTCTATGCGTCCCGTTCCTTTCACTTGTGCGAAATCTCTTACACGACGCAAAAGGGCATTTGCTATTCGGGGCGTTCCCCTGCTCCTCCTTGCTATTTCCTCTGCCGCATCATCGGTGATTGGAACATTCAGAATACTTGCTGAACGCTTTAATATCTTTGTAAGTGTTTCAGGCTCGTAGTATTCCAAGTGCAGGTTTATGCCGAAACGTGCACGGAGAGGTGCTGTGAGCAGTCCGCTTCGTGTAGTTGCACCTATCAATGTGAATGGATTGAGGTCTATCTGTATGGAGCGTGCCGACGGCCCTTTATCTATCATTATGTCGATACGATAATCTTCCATTGCAGAATAAAGGTATTCTTCCACTACTGGTGACAAGCGGTGTATCTCATCAATGAAAAGTACGTCGTTGGTCTCCAGACTTGTTAAAATACCGGCAAGGTCACCCGGTTTGTCGAGCACGGGACCACTGGTCAACTTAAAACCCACGCCCAACTCGTTGGCAATGATATTGCTAAGTGTTGTCTTTCCTAATCCTGGAGGGCCGTGCAACAGGGTATGGTCAAGAGGTTCACCACGGTATTTTGCCGCCTCAACGAACACCTCAAGGTTGTCCACCACCTTCTTTTGACCGCTAAAGTCATTGAAGCGCAGCGGGCGCAAGGCATTCTCGAATTCCTTCTCCGATGATGATAATGTCTCTTTCCTTATATCGAAGCTATTGCCCATAATTCCATACAAAATACATAGCTCTTGCAAAATTAGTGCAAACAATGCGAAAAGCAAAATAAAAGATGTGAAACGTACGATTATTTTCGTACATGAGCTTTGAAAACAATGTAAAATCTAATAAAACACACTGCTTGTGTTTGAATTAAACTTTGAAATTATTATTTTTGCAGAAAACAAATAAAGCAATAGATATGGAAACTAAGAAAAGTATGCAATGGGAATATAAACAACCGGTGAAGGTGCTTTTCGGCAACGGAAAGAGGTGGCGGTTAGCTGACGAGATAAAAGCGTTGGGCGGTCGTTGTGGCTTACTTGTAACATCTCCGTCATTTGTAAAAAGAGGCACTGTGAAAGAGTTGACGGCAGCATGTGAGAATGTGCAAATGATTGTATTCAGTGAGGTGTCCGCAAACCCTGATGTTAAGGAGTGCGATGCCTGTGCCCAATTGATACGTGACAACGGTTGTGATTTCGTTGTTGCTTTGGGTGGCGGCAGCGTCATGGACTGCGCAAAGACAGCAGCCTGTATCTGTAAGGATACGTTGAAAACAGAAAGTTACATGGTTGACAGGAAACCATTGCCTGATGCACATTTGCCGTTGATTGCCTTGCCTACAACGGCAGGAACGGCAAGTGAGGTGACAAAGGTTGCGGTGCTGTCCGACCGTGAGAGAAAACTCAAGGCCTCGATAAATTCTGACGCATTATTTCCTACAGTTGCATTGGTTGACCCAGAACTGACATATACCGTTCCGAAATTTCTCACTGCTTGCACGGGCTTTGATGCATTATGTCATGCAATTGAGGCTTATTGGAATGTTAATCACCAGCCAGCATGCGATGTTGCGGCGATATACGCCATACGACTTGTGCTTGAAAATGTTGAGACTGTTTGCAATGAACCTGAAAACAAAGTTGCAAGGGAGAATATGATGTTGGCTTCTCTTATGGCAGGATTTGCATTCTCACAGACTGGAACATCGTCCTCGCATGCTTGTTCATATCCTGTAACAAGTCTGTTGGGCGTTCCTCATGGTGAAGCATGTGCTTTGACAATCGACTATTTCGTACGTTTCAACGCCAAACATGGTTGTGAGAGAACAAAGAGTATCGCTAATCAGTTGGGCTATCCTAATGCTGAGGCATTGGCAGACGAAATACACCGACTGAAGAAGATAACAGGCATTCTTACATCATTGGCTGATTTCAATGTTTCTGATAGTATGCTTACAGAATTGGTAAACGGCAGCAAACGTCCTAATCTTAAGTGCAACCCCATTGAAATAACTGAAGAAGATTTGCGCACGATGTTCGCTTCGCTCACAAAATAAAAAATAAATATTCAGTGCGGCTGAAATCCAGTATGTAGCTGTTAAATTCTACATATCGTTTATTAATGAGGGCAGTCATTTCAAATTTGAAATTGCTGCCCTCGTTTTTATAATTGTCGTTATTTCTTAAAAAACAGACATTACTTTATTTCAACTTTCAGAGGTTGACGTAATGCACTTAAAGTTTCTGTTGAGCGAAGTTTCCACTCATTGAAAGTGCGGACATCATTCTTGCTCCAAGCAGAACCGAAATAGTAAGTATATTTCTCGTTAGGCTGATAGGTTATCATTCCAACACCATGACCAGCGATACCGTTTTCAGGAGTGTCCAACATTATACCCTTAGTCTCTTTCACACCATTAGGGAACAGTACACCAACGTAAATCTGGAAATTCTGTTTCTCTGGAACTTCCGTTGGGTCAGCATAAACAACATAATCATCACCGTAAGCAACACTTTCCGTGTCCTCCGTGTGAATAACAACACCAGCCACCATGTCTGCTGGCTTTGAAAGACCTTCGAACCAAACAGTCATCTTGTTAAAGTTGCTGCCTTTGTCAAGACTGATAAGGCGGTGCTCTATCACATTCTCATCACTGCCGTATGTGAACGGGTTGTATTCCAACTGGACTGTGAAACGCAACGGACCGTTGTCCAAAATCTCATACTTGTTGTAGCAATAAGGATAAATAATGCCATTGTCATCAACCAATGCTGGAGTGCCACAACCAAGAGAAGGACCAACTTTATAGCAGTCAAGACCATAGCCGTGGTCGAAATGATAGGTGGTTGCAACCTCTACATCGAAAGCCTCGTCATCCTTGCCGGCAGCCTTGAGTTCCTCTATCTTCGCATGGTTTGACAATTCCGTGTGATACCTCTTGTCAACCTCGAGGTCAGGAGTATTCTTGCACCATACATCAATACCGAAAGCACGCTCGCCAGTGCGCTGCAAAGCAGGACCATAAAGGCGGTATGCGGTGCGGTCGTTCTCCCAAGCAACATCATCGACACGCTCTGGATACATCTTGCCGCAAACGAAAACCTTCATTTCTTTCGGTGTTCCCTGTTGGATAGTAAATTCCGCAGTTCCCTTCGGACGTACTGCCGCCTCGATAAGAAGTTGTCCATCGTGAGTAATCTGGTATGTTACCTCCTGTCCCAAAGCATTCTTTACGATGATACCCTCACCTTGATTTATACCAAGTTTTGAATAAACATCCTGTGCATCAACACAGATGACTTCCTGACGCTGTACATTGTCACTGTTGGTAACTGTAACTGTTACGTTCTCCGCACTTGCGTTTATTGGCACGAGCAACGCTGCAAATGCCAAAATACTGTAGATTCTTGATATTTTCATAGAAAAGTTTTTATTTTATTGTTGTCATTTGGTTTTTAAATCTTTTAGATAGCAATGGTCTTTTTACCAGAAAGAACCATTGTGACCGCCAGTG
>JAJPYV010000251.1:0-6263 GCA_021204735.1 Prevotella sp. | reverse complement strand
GTTCCACCACCAGGATTTGTTGTCCCGCCACCTATTGTTCCGCCAGAAGTAGTTGAAGAACCTGTTACTATGGATGTGAGGGTGAGAGAAGATGAAGAACCACTACTGCTCATCGTTCCGTTAGTTACATAACCTTGCCAATTCTCTCCTCCAGTTACAGTAGCATTCGTACCAATGGTATAAGTGCTGCCGACAGACATCTCAGGACAGGAAATCAACAAAGTAGCAGAACTGTAAGTTCTTGGAACACAGAAAGCGAGTATATTGTTGCCGTTTGAATCATTCAAAGTAAGGTATTTGCCAGAAGTAAAAGACTTCCCATTTACGATAGCTGCCGGTTGTGTGGTAACGGAAGATGTCGGATTTGACGTGTCGCCACCAAGACCGATGATTACACCGCCCGTTATTGTGAAGGTGTATGTATCGCAGTCGAAGCCAGCCTCAGGTGTTGTAGTGCCGCAAGCTAAAGCAATACCTCCGTTAATTGTCAATGTTCCATTTGAGTCAATACCATCATTGTTTGATGCGTAAGCATACACCTTACCGTCATTTATTGTTATGTTTTTAGCGGCATTAATGGCATCATCGTATGCGTTCACGATTATCTCACCACCGTTTATTGTCAAGGTCGCCTTGCTTTCAATGCCTTCCGCACCGTCGCCACCCGATGTTGTAACAGTTATCACGCCACCATCTATTGTAAGGTTAGCATCCGCTTTGATACCTTTGGGAGACGAAGTGCAGTTGTTACTGTAGGAGTATTTCTTTCCTGTCGTGGTAACGTTGATTGTACCACCACTGATAGTTACGTTACTATCACCGCTGATACCCTTTCCCCCGGCACCAGTACTGGTAAGGTTGAACGTTCCACCAGTTATCACGATTTCACCATCAGATTTTATCGCAGCACATGCAGAAGCATCCCTTTCAGAACTATCGTACTCGCCACCGCCAGATGTCTTTATGGTGAATGTGCCGCTACTGATAGTCATTGAGTCTTCGCTCTTTATTCCTTTCGCGGCAGTACCAGTAACAGTGAGGTCCAATGTGCCGCCACTGATTATCACCTGACCGTTGTAGTCGTCATCATCATCGGTTTTTGAAACCTGGATACAGTCATCTCCCACACCGCTAATGGAGACAGAGCCGCCTTTCATCTCAAAATACTGGTTTATGTTGAAACCATCCTTTACAGCCTTGTTTACCACGATGGCACCTGTGGATTTTTTCAATTCCACATACTCATCGCCCCAGAAAGCATGAGCAGTGTTCCCCGTAAGGTAAAGAGAACCTCCACCTGTAAATTCCGTGTGACCATTTACCATGAAACAAGCCTTCTGACTTCCATTCGAAGCATCTGAGAGAGTATTGGTTGTACCATCAACAAGTTCAACACTGATACGTTTGCCGTTGCGGATGTTGATAGCCGCACTGTCGTTACTGTTCAAGGTAAGTCCATTTAAAACTATTGACGCTTTCAGTTTTCCGTTCATATAGAAAGACCCATTGTTGGAAGAACCTTGAAGGGTGTAGGTTATCTCATCTGGCAAATCAGAGCTTTGCAATATCGTTACGTTTGCACCGTTTACGGAAGTAGTGAGATATTGTGCAATGTTACCAGCAACGATGACTTTTGCCACATCACCGTTATAGGTTACATTTATAGTATTGTCCTCAACAGTAGAAGCATCAATATAAATACTGTCAATGTCAGAAATATTGAAAGCCTTGTTGCATACAGTAAGTATGCCACCGTTGTCAGAATATGTCATTGCATCAGTTGAGGCTGTTACCGCAGTAGTAATGTTTCCCGTACAGATATTCATTGTCTGTCCCCAACTCATTGATACAGAGATGAACGCAAAGCATAATGCTAAATATAACTTTCTCATTTTACCATCACTTTTAAAGTACGTTCACCAGTCTTAACAATATAAATTCCTTCAGGAAGCCAACCACCAACAGCTTGTTCGTTATCACTTGTAGAAACGGAGTGGCATACCATCATACCCATTATATTGGTTACTGTTATGTCAGAACCTATTGGACTTGTTACAAACAACTGGTGATTGTTTACGTTAACCGCATAGTCAGATGAAAAAATCTTGCTAATGGCAGTAGCATTAGAGAAGTGCATGGAATTGACATTTACCAACGAGACAGTCTGTGTTTCCTGTCCGTTAATGGCTGTTATCATTCCATTATTAAAAGTGATTCTCAAACCGATGGCAGGGAGAGTGATTTCGGTGCCGTCAGTTTCAGTAAAAGTAAAAGATTCATATTCTTCTGCATGTATGCAAATGCTGCATAGAAGAATAATTGCCAACAATAATAAATTTTTCATGATGTAAAGGTGTTTTACTTAGAAAAAGTCAGATAAAATTGAAGGCGCAGAAAGCATCATCTGATTCTGTCGGCGGCACGCACCAAAGCCTCATCCGCAAGGATTGCTTTTCTTGCGAGGAAGTAAAGGATTGCAGAAATCAAAGGGAACACCGACGCAGGGGCGAGATGCCGTGTACCGAGAGAGTTGGAAAAGCCGAGCATAAAGATTATGAAAACGACATACCAACCAAGAATAAGTAGGATGTTGAAGATACAAAACCTACTTTGAACTATCCTATTGTGGAATGAGAATATGGTGAACAGTCCGATAGGGCATGTCACTAACAATATTGCGAATAACGCCCACACTGAGAAATCATGCCCTCCCTCAGCATTAGTGAGCCAAAGATTATACATAACTAACTGACTGCCGATGTCATCGTTAGCGGTGAATCGGCAGAGTGGCATGCAGAGGCAAACTACTGTAAGCACTACTGCGACGAACAAGAAAACTGTCTGTTTTCTCTGTATCATTACATATCGTTTAAGTTATCTCTTTGGGTGTCGCGCCAATATACATTGTCGTCGATAAACTCCTGTGTAGCGAGTAAAGTAGGTTTCGGAAGTTTCTCGTAATATCTTGAGATCTCTATCTGCTCCCTATTCTCAAATACCTCTTCCAAACTGTCGTTATATGAGGCAAATTCAGCAAGTTTCTTACTTAAATCCTGCTTTATCTCAATGGCAATTTGGTTAGAACGCTTTGCGATAATGGCTACGCTCTCATAAATGTTTCCTGTTTCTTTGCAAAGTTTCATGATGTCCTGCGTAACGGTATTTGCAGGAGCTTTTGACTTCTTATAATCCATATTGTAATAATAAATTATTCTTTTTCGTTTTTTGTTACTTTCTCGCACGAAGCGATGTATTTTTCAGCTAAGTTCTTGTTTTTGGAATCTGGAAATTCGTTCAGAAATCCATAACATTCGTCTTCTGCATCCCTATATCGCTCCAATTTTTTCTCCTCGACGCTCTGCTGCGCCAACTCATATTTGCTTTTCATTATCAGAAAAGAGAAATTCTCGCGCAAATCACTATACGGATAGTCTTTTATAGCGTTCTGCGCAGTTACGATACATGCCTCATAATTGCTGCCTCCACTCGTGCAGTTGCCGAAATACGTACCAAGATTATAATACAATTGTGCAGAGTATAACTCTTTCTTAACCAACTTATCCTGAAGTTCAAAAAGTCGCTCTTGTGCGGCTTCTTTCATTTGTGCCTCAGGATATAAGTCCAAATACTCCTGGAATGCTGCTATCGCACTATATGTCTGAGATTGGTCAAGTCGTGGCTCTGGAGTACTCATGAAAAGACTCTCGCCTGTGTAATATGATGCCAGCTCTGCATATATTCCCCTCGTATAAGTCTTGTAGTATTTCTTGAAATAATCGGCAGCAATCTCATAGTCATTATCTAAAAACTCTGCCATGGCAAGCATGTAGAGACTTTCCTCTGCATTATCTGTTCCTTTCAGCATGGTTACTACATCCTCCAAAAGAGCTGTTGCCTGAGAATATTTCCCACACGCAAAGCACTCTTTCGCAAATTCATATTTGTAGTTGTAGTCTGTTGACTTGTAAACCGTGTTGAACTCGTGAGCACATCCAGAGAACAGAAGCACGGATGATATGGCTATAAGAATATAATTCTTCATAATTCTGAAGTTAGCTTGCAAAAGTACATATTTTTCATTAAATAGCAATGTTTTAAACTTATTTTTTAGAAAAAACATGTTTATTATATTTATTTCTTAGTATTTTTGCATTTCGTGAATTACGCATAGATTGATGAGGGAGTTTAAACTAATATCAGCATACAGTCCTACTGGCGACCAGCCTGAAGCTATCAGAGATCTTACGGCTGGTATACTGCGTGGCGACAAGTCACAAGTGCTTCTTGGTGTAACTGGTTCAGGAAAGACCTTTACTGTTGCGAATGTCATTGCCAATGTCAATAAGCCGACACTTATACTAAGTCATAACAAGACGCTCGCCGCACAGTTGTACAGCGAGATGAAGTCATTTTTCCCTGATAATGCGGTTGAGTATTATGTCTCTTATTACGATTATTATCAGCCAGAAGCATACCTTCCTCAAACAGACACATATATAGAAAAAGACTTGTCAATTAACGAGGAGATTGACCGTCTGCGTCTATCTGCCGTTTCTGCCTTGCTGTCAGGGCGAACAGACGTAATCGTAGTATCATCCGTTTCTTGTATTTATGGTATGGGTGGCCCTGTGGAGATGGCGAAGAGCGTGATAACAATCAAACGAGGACAGATATTGGACAGGAATATGTTTCTCCGTGACTTAGTGAATGCTCTCTATGTACGTAATGACATAGAATTGAAACGTGGAAATTTCCGTGTCAAGGGTGATACTGTGGATGTATTCATGGCATATAGCGACTATGTGTTGCGAGTTTCGTTTTGGGATGATGAGATTGACACCATCGAAGAGATGGATTCTGTTACGTTTCATCGCCTCGCATCTTTCGACAATTATCAGATATATCCGGCTAATTTGTTTGTTACGTCCAAGGAACAGACAGAAATAGCCATAAGGGAGATCCAGGACGACCTTGTGGAGCGTATCGACTTTTTCAATGAATTAGGAGATGGCATCAAGGCACAACGTATTAAGGAACGCGTGGAATATGATATGGAGATGATAAAAGAGCTCGGTCACTGTGCCGGGATTGAGAATTATTCCCGCTATTTTGATGGTAGGCAACCGGGACAGAAGCCTTATTGTCTGTTGGATTTTTTCCCTAAAGACTTTTTGCTCGTCGTTGATGAGAGTCATGTCAGTGTTCCGCAGATTAATGCTATGTATGGTGGCGACAGGGCACGCAAGACTAATTTGGTGGAATACGGTTTCCGCTTGCCTGCGGCATTCGACAACCGTCCTCTCAAATTCGAGGAGTTCCATAGTATGCTCAATCAGGTGATTTATGTCTCTGCAACGCCTGCTGACTATGAGTTGGAGGAGGCAGGTGGTGTCATCGTGGAACAGGTTATCCGCCCCACAGGACTTCTTGACCCCCAGATATACGTCCGTCCGAGTGAGAACCAAATTGATGATTTGATGGCAGAGATTTTAGACGGTAAAGAGCGCAATGAACGGACATTAGTTACAACTCTCACTAAACGCATGGCAGAAGAGTTGACTGAATATCTTTTGAACAATGGCATCAGGGCAAACTACATTCATAGTGATGTGGCTACTCTCGACCGTGTTAAGATTATGACAGACTTGCGTGAAGGGGCGTTTGACGTACTTGTTGGTGTAAATCTTTTACGTGAGGGACTTGACTTGCCAGAGGTTTCACTCGTTGCCATCCTTGATGCCGACAAAGAAGGCTTTCTCCGTTCTCACCGTTCTTTGACCCAGACAGCAGGGCGTGCCGCCCGTAATGTTAATGGTAGGGTGATTATGTATGCTGACCATATTACGGCAAGTATGCAACTGACGATTGACGAGACAACGAGACGCAGGGAGAAGCAATTGAAATATAATGAGTTGCATAATATCACACCTCAGCAAATCGTAAAGGCTATCAATCGTGATGCCTTGAATACCATGGCAGCTGAATCTGCCAACTCAAAAGATACAGGGCAATACAAAGTTTATTATGAGGATGAGCATGTGGCATTTGCAGCCGATCCAATCATAAAGAATATGAGTCGTGAGCAGTTGGAAAAGAGTATTGAAAACACAAAGTCTTTGATGAAGAAGGCTGCAAAGGCGTTGGATTTCATACAAGCAGCTCAATACCGCGACGAAATGCTAAGGCTTCAACAGTTGCTTGATGAAAAGTAAAGAATTTGTTGTTTTACTGACAAAAATATAAAATCATATTTAAGATATAAA